>DATDQC010000187.1:0-5754 GCA_035292455.1 Thermoplasmatota archaeon | reverse complement strand
CGAGACGAACGGCCACCGCACCGCCTACGTCAAGCCCACCTTCGTCGCGACCAGCCTGGACGACGAGAGCCTCACCCCGGGCGGCTGGGCCGACGCCAACCCGAACGACGACCACTTCCAGTACAGCGCCGAGGCACCCATCATGGCGACCCCCGGCAAGTACTGGACCGACCTGCAGCCCTTCCTCCGGGACGGCGAGGCCCCCGGCGTCCTCACCGCCCTCGACGCCTCGCGCGTCTCGGGCTCCACGCTCGACGGCTACGACACCTTGGTCATCCCGGGCTCCGCCATCCGCGACCTCGAGGCCGAGGAGGGCGCCGTGGACGCGGTGCTGGCCTGGACCCGGGACGGCGGCAACCTCGTCCTCACCGACGAGGCGGTGCGCTTCTTCGACCTCTCCGGCCGGACCGAGGGCGCGGTGGACATGGACCTCGGCTACGCCGGCGCCATCAACCTGGTGCGCGACCACGAGATGAACGCGGGCGTGCTCGGGGAGGCCCGCCAGACCTACGAACCGGTGCCCCTCGGCTACAGCATCCAGAGCTTCTCGAGCCCCATCTGGACGGTCTCCGCGTCGGCCTTCGGGGACCTCGGCGGAGAGGTGGCCGGAACGGGCTACGTCGGCACCGACGTCTCGCTCGGCCGTGTTGCGGTGGGCTCGGGTAAGCTCCAGTTCATCGGCGCCCTGCTGCCCGACCCGTCGGAGGAGTTCTACCACCCCTACGGCCTCGACGACTACGCCACCACCTATTCGGGCAACCAGATCCTCCGCAACATGCTGAACTGGACCGAGGTCTTCGAGGCCCCGCCCATCATCATCAGCGGCGACGGCGAGATCCTGCAGAGCGACAACGAGCCCGGTGCGCAGCCGGAGGGCCCAGGCGACGAGCAGGCGTCCGACGAGGACACCCCCTTCGTGCCGGTGGTCCTGCTGCTCGCCGGCCTCGGAGCCGCGGCGTTGGTCCGGCGCCGGCGCTCCGCGTAGGCCGGCGGTCGCCATCATGCGCCTTCCCCCCCTCCCCCTGCTCCTCCTGGCCGGGGCCGCCCTTGCGGGCTGCTCGGGCGACGGAGGCAGCGGGGAGGCGGACGGCACCGATGCGCCGCCATCCGGCCCGCCCGCGCTTTCGGGGTGGGTCTTCGACCCCGCCATCCACCCCGTCGCGGGCGCCAACCTCACCATCGCGAGCGCCAACGCCACCGCGGTGAGCGACGCCGGCGGGCGCTACGCCTTCGCGACCGACCTCCCCCTCGACGAACTGCTGGTCGTCGTGACCCAGGCGCCCGGCTACACGACGCTCTCGAAGAGCGTCACCCTGAGCGCCCGGGGGCCCACCCTCCTCAACTTCACCCTGGAGCGGGTGCCGGTCCTCCTGCCCACCAACGAGACCCAGGACTTCAACGGCTTCATCTCCTGCAAGGCGGTGGTGACGTCGGGGGAGAACACGGTGGTGGACTGCGGCGCCGTGGCGGGCCAGACCGAGAACGTCTGGGATTTCAACGTGGGACCCAACCTCGCCGGCGTCGTCCTTGAGGTGGAGTGGGCGGAGGGCACGCCGCTCGCCGAGGCCCTCAACCTCACCGTCGAGACGGTCGGGTTCGGCGACTCCGACGCCACCCTGGCATGGGCGGAGGGCCCGAGCATCCTGCGGGCCCAGGTCAACCAGGCGCAAGGGCGGGCCTTCTACGGCGACGGCGGGACGGTGCGCGCCATCGTCACCCCCGCCTCCAACGCCGACCAGGAGGAGACCGCCATCGGCGCCGGGGCCACGGTCCAGCAGGACTTCCACGTCATCGCGAGCATCTTCTACGTCGAGCCGCCGCCGCCCACCTTCAGCGCGGGGAACGGGTAGGCGCTTACGAGGCAGGCGTGGCGGTCTCCGAGACGGTGGCCCCGGACGAAGGGCTCGAGGCCCCGACCTCGATTGTCCCCTCGGTGACCTCGAAGAGCCAGGCGAGGCCGATGAAGGCGACACCCGCCCCGTTCGAGGTGAGCGTCCAAGTGCCCGGGACCGTCTCCAGGGTCTCCCAGCAGAAGGAGAACGCCGCGTCGGGCGCCCCACCGACGGCGTCGCACGTGGTGGCCTGGTTCTGCGGATCGAGGAGGGTCACCCGGTTGACGCCACCAAGGGTCGCAGAGACCAGGATCCCAAACAGGCTGGTCGAGCCCTCCCCCATGTCGAACGGGATGGGTGGGACCGGCGACACGATGGAGGCGGTGGGGTCCACGGTGTTGGGTGCGAAGCCGGCGACCATGAACACCTTCTCCTCGGCGCTGTCCACGAGGGCGCTGCCCTTGAAGCCGGTCCCCACGTCGTTCAGGACGACGCTGCTGACGAGGTCATCCTCGACGTCGGGCGTCCCCAGGTAGTACCACTCGAAGTGGGTGAACCAGCCCACGGCGGGGACGTAGTCGTAGGTGTAGAGCAGGGTGCCGTTGGAGGTCACGGTGCGCATGTCGAAACCGGGGCGGTTCCCGAGTGGGGTGTCGATGGCACGGTTGTAGGTGACCGTCGTGGAGAGGCGGTCGGGGACGAACTCGGGGGCGTCGATGTCGAAGTAGCCGCCCTCCTTGGTCCAGTTCGCGCCGTCCACCATCGGGAAGTCGTAGAGGTCGAATCCGCTGAGGACGCCGGCGGACTGCAGGTCCTCCTTGGCGTAGCGCCCGAGCCCGAGGAGCCCGAAGGTGGACGCCAGCCGTGCGGCCCACGCCTGGTCGGTGCCCATCAGCCATCCGATCCCCTCGTCGGCGGCGACGATGGCGGTGAAGGGGCCCTCGTCGAGACCCTCGAGCTGGGCCGGGACGCCAATGGTGGAGACGAAGTCGAAGGTCATGCCGGCGCTCCACGGCAGGAGCGCCTCCAGGGTGTCGTTCTGGCCGAGCTCGGTCCTGAGGTCGCGGCCGTCAAGGGCGAAGGGCCCGCCCGTCGCTGTGGGCGTCGAAGTCGGGTCGCTGCCTCCCCCGCCGGAGCAGCCGGCAAGCAGGGCGGTCGACAAGAGGAGTGCGGCCAGGACGGGGCGCGCCATGAATCGCGACCGGGGGCGGGCCTCTTCAAGGTTTCCTGGCCTGGAAGGAGGTTAAACGGGGATTCAGCCCCGTGGGGGTCGGCGGGCGAAAGCGAGCGCGGCGGTCATCACCAAAAGCGTGGCCGGAACGGACGGGAAGGGGGAGTTCTTGCCCCCGGGCTCGTTCGGTTCTTGCGTCTCTTCCACCGATGCGGGGTCCGAAGGGGAATCCGATGGTGGACCCGGTTCCGTTGACGGAGACGGTGGAGGTGTGGAAACCGTCGCCGATGGGACGGATGCTGGACTCCCGTAGGTGAAATCGAGCGGCTCGACCGTCGCATCGACCCGGTCCCGGAGGATGCCCATGCCGTTTGCGGCAAGGCCAATCCAATCGTAGGTCCGGAAGTTGATTCCCGTGATGCTGGAGCCCGGCGTGAGGCCCTCGATGGCGTGCACGGCAATCTCGATGACCACCGTGTCGTTCGACGTCAGCCAGGCTCCGGCCTTGAACACGTTCTTCCCGCAACCCGGCCCCGAGAACGTGTTGGCGATCTCGCCGCACTCCTGCCAGGTGAGGGTCAGGGAAGCGGGACCGGGTTGGCCGCCCTGGAACCGGGTGTAGTAGGAGGCCTGGAAGGGAGTCTCCCCGACAGCAAAAAAGACGGAGTAGACCAGGTCGTCGCCGGTCTCGCCGCCGACCTCGCCGAAATCCTCCATGCGGACACCAAAGAAGAGGCGGCCGTCGGGCAGTGCCGTTGCGCCCATCTCCCGGATGTCCACCCACGTACCCGAACCGGGGAAGGTGGTGACCGCCGACTCATCCCCGGCCGGGTCCGGCTGGAGCCAGGGGAACACCAGGGACGCCGCATCGGGCACCTCCGCCTGGGCCGACGTGGCGGGGGCCGCCGAACGGGCAAGCACGCCCAAGATTCCCGCAACGATTTGCAAGACGATTGGTCGCTTGGTCAAGCGCACCACCGCGCGGGGGAGCAGAGGCGACGTTTATCTGTCTAACGCGAAGGAGTCTTTTCGCCCGCCGCAGGGTAGGCTACGAGAACGGGATAACGAAAAGAAAGAGAGGAAAAGGGGGATGGATGCCATTCGTCATCTTCGCAGCCGCGTCCGGTGCGCTCACGCGCACCGGAGCGGGTCGCACTCCTTCGCTTCGCGTTCAGGAGCGCAGCGCACGGGGTCGCAAGCGACCCCGCGGCCGAAGGAGCCAAACCCTGAGGGCTTAGCTCCTCAGCATAATCTCGATGTTGACGCCATCCGGGACCTGGATGCGCATCAACTGCCGGAGGGCCCGGTCGTCGGCGTCAAGGTCGATGAGGCGCTTGTGGACGCGCATCTGCCAGCGGTCCCACGTCTCCGACCCCTCGCCGTCGGGGGCCTTGCGGGCCGGGACGGTGAGCTTCTTGGTCGGCAGCGGGATGGGTCCCGACATGTGGACCCCCGTGCGCTCGCTGATCATCTTGATCTGCGAGCAGACGGAGTCCACCTTCTCGGGGTCCGTGCCGGTGAGGCTGATGCGGGCCTTCGCGTTCGCCATCTTGGTACCTCCCAGGCTGGTCCGCGCGGTAAGAGTCCCGCGGGACTCTTACCTCGGCTCCACGTCGATGGCGACGCCGACCGCCACGGTCTGTCCCATGTCGCGGATGGCGAAGCGCCCGAGCGGGGGGAACTCCGTCGCGCGCTCCACCACCATCGGCTTGGTGGGGGTGATCTTCACGACCGCCTGGTCGCCGGTCTTGATGAAGGACTTGTCCTCCACTTCCTTGCCGGCGCGGACGACCTTCTTGATCTCCGTGAAGGTGCAGGCGTTCTGCGCCGTGTAGGCGTGGAAGACCGGCGTGTAGCCGACCGTGATGGCCGACGGGTGGTTGAGGACGATCACCTGGGCGGTGAAGGTCTTGGCCACGGTCGCCGGCTTGTCCACGGGGGCCGCCACGTCGCCGCGGCGGATGTCGGTCTTGGCGAGCCCACGGCAGTTGAAGCCGACGTTGTCGCCCGGGACCGCCTGCTGGAGCATCTCGTGGTGCATCTCCACCGACTTGACTTCGGCGTTCTTGTTGCTCGGCATGAAGTTGACGTTCATGCCGGGCTTCAGGATGCCCGTCTCGACCTTGCCGACCGGCACGGTGCCGATGCCGGTGATGGAGTAGACGTCCTGGATGGGGACCCGGAGCGGCTTGTCGGTCGGCTTGTTCGGGAGAGCGAAGTTGTCGAGCGCGACCAAGAGGGTCGGGCCCTTGTACCAGGCCATCTCCGGGGCCGGCTTCGAGATGTTGACTCCCGAAAAGGCGGCGACGGGGACGTACTGGACCTTCTCCTCCTTGAAGCCGATGAGCTTGGTCAGTTTCTTGACGGCGTCCACGGTCTCGTTGAACTTGGCCTGGTCGAAGTTGACCGCGTCCATCTTGTTGACGGCGACCACGAGCTGGTCGATGCCGAGGGTCTTCGCGAGGAAGATGTGCTCCTTGGTCTGCGCCTGCGGGCCCTCGATGGCCGAGCAGGTCAGGATGGCGGCGTCGGCCTGCGAGGCGCCGGTGATCATGTTCTTGACGAAGTCGCGGTGCCCGGGGGCGTCGATGATCGTGAAGTAGTACTTCGCGGTGTCGAACTTCTTGTGCGAGACGTCGATGGTGACACCGCGCTCGCGCTCCTCCTTGAGGTTGTCCATGACCCAGGCGAGGAAGAACGAGCCCTTGCCCTTCTCGGCGGACTCCTTCTTGAAGCGCTCGATCTCATGGG
>DATDQC010000186.1:0-4421 GCA_035292455.1 Thermoplasmatota archaeon | reverse complement strand
AGGCCGCCACCGCAACGGTTAGGCGAGGGGGTCGCCGTCGCAAGGGCGTGCGCCCGCTTCGTCTTGCCATCCCGGCCGTCGCCCTGCTCCTGGCCTCCGCCCTGCTCGGAGGCTGCACCTCGCCCGAAGGCGGCGACGGCGAGGCCACTCCGACGACCTCGGGCCCGCCCACCGGCCCTGTCGTCCGTTTCCTCGCCTTCGGGGACGCCGGCACCGGCGGCGCCGACCAGGCCGAGGTGGCCCGTGCGATGGAAGAGGTCTGCGAGGAGCGCGGCTGCGACTTCGCCCTCGACCTTGGCGACCTCGTCTATCCCCGCGGTGTCACGAGCCCCGACGACCCGCAGTTTGCTTCCAAGTTCGAGGAGCCCTACGCCGAGTTCTCCATCCCGTTCTACATGGTCCTGGGCAACCACGACAACTCAGGCGACCCCGCCGGCGCCGACGAAGGTGTCGGGGCGTGGTCGCCCTCGGGGGACCACATGGTGGCGTACGGCCGGATGTCGTCCGAGTGGGGTGGGAAGTGGACGATGCCCGACCGTTACTACACGTTCGGCGAAAATCTCGTCTCCTTCGTCGCCCTCGACACGACGCCTCTTCTCTACGGAGGCGTCACCCTCGGCGCCGACGGCACGCCGCACGCCCAGGAGCAGGAGGCGTGGCTGCCGGGCGCCGTGGCCGGCCTCGACACGCCGTGGATCTTCGCCATGGGCCACCACCCCTACGTCTCGAACGGCCCGCACGGCGACGCCGACGCCTACGACGGCTCCTCGGCGCCCGGCCTTGGCGGCGACCACCTCAAGGAGGTCTTCGAGGCCGACCTGTGCGGCCGCGTCAGCGTCTACTTCTCCGGCCACGACCACAACCTGCAGTGGCTCAAGCCCGTCACGTCGTGTGGGGGGACCGAGTTCCTGGTGAGCGGCGCAGGCGGCGCCGAGACCTACGCCCTGCCCGGCACGCATCCCGCGTATTTCCAAGCGCAGACCCACGGGTTCTGGTGGTTCGAGGCGACGAACGACGCGCTGCACGGTGTCGCCTACGACGGCGACGGTACCCTGTTGTTCGAGCGCACGCTGGCCCGACCGGGGCAGGGCGGCGGTGACGCCCCGACCCCACCCGCTTAAGTGGAGCCCCCCCGTCGCGCACCCCTCGCCACCCGAGCGCGGTGGCGACCCGGCGACAGGCGGGGACTAGGCGGGGATTAGGCGCCCCCCACGCACGTGAGCCGTCTTCAACGTGGCCGAACGCCTGCAGGTGCGTCCCGGGGTCCGCCCAAGCCTTCGTGCTGACCGTGAAGCCTCGTCTTCCGAGGTCGGCGGTGGCGGGAAACCCTCCGGAGGGAGGGCAGAACGCCTTCGACGCGGGGACCGGGTCAGGCCCGGAAGGGAGCAGCCTTACCGCGAACGACCGACGTTTGGAAGGGTCCGGGGTGGAGGAACACGAAGGATCCGCTTGGATGGGTCCCGGTCCGTGTCGGCAGGAGCGTCCCCGCCCGCCAAAGGGTACGGGCAGGTCATCCACGAGAGGCAAAGGCTATAGCTCACCTCTGGGCATGTTACAATCCCTGACGGTGCCCTGGATGGTCCTTCTACGTTGCGCAAAGTGCGGCTCCGACGCCGGATTCCTGGTCCAGACCGCGGACAACAAGGTCCTCGAGGTCAAGGGCAAGCTCCCCACCGACCGCATCAAGCGCACCGTCCTCATCACCTGCGTCTACTGCAACAACCGCTGGGACCACGTCCCCATCACCCTGCGCGACAAGAGCCTCGAGGACGTCGTCCCGAGCCCCGAGCGCCAGGTTGTCCGCCCGTCGTAGGACCACGGACCCTGGGCAGGCCTCACGCCACGCGGTTTCCGGCGTCGAAGAGCGCGGCGCGGAACTCCCCAAGCCGCGCCAGCCCCTGGACGTCCAGCTTGAAGAGCGGCACCGCCACCACGGGAAGCCCCGGCAGCCGCGCCTGGATCTCCTTGAGGTAGCCCAGGTTCATGGCGCGCCTCACCTCAGCGAACTCGGTGGCGGCAAGCAGCGCCTCGACAAGCTCTGGTGACTCGCCGGTGGCGCGCGCGGCTCCCGACGTGAACCGCGAGCGTGACGCCGCGTCCCGCGCCAGGGCGTCGAAGCGGCCCTGGACGCCGCGCAGGGCGTCGGGCTGGACCTTGTTGGCGACGATGGCGAAGACCCGCATCCCGAGCCCCTCGGTCACCGCCTTGTGGAGGTCGCAGGTCTCCTCGACCGGGAGCTTCTCCGGCAGCGTCACCAGCACCAGCGCCGTGTTCTCCGGGTCGGTGAGGAAGGCGCGGATGCGCTTGGCCTCGCTCTGGATGCCGGCGAAGACCTTCTCCAGGTCCAGGTCGGGCGGCGCCTCCTCGCGCTCCTCCTTCCGGCGGAACAGGTTCTGGGCGCTCCTGGCGGTGGAGGAGACCTTCTGCCACACCGCGTAGCCGCGGACGGCCCACTTCAGGAGGCTGCGCTCGCTCATCAGCTCCTCGATGGCCTTGGGGGCCGAGAGGAAAGAAAGGGCGTGGCCGGTGGGCGCGGTGTCCACCACGATGGCGTCGAAGCGGCCCGCGCGGCGAAGGTCATTGAGTTTCCCGATGGCCATGAGCTCGTTGAGGCCGGGAAGGTGCTGGGTGACGTAGCGGAAGAGCGGATGCTCGGTGACGCGGACCTGCGGGATCTCGCGCGCCAGGTGCTCCCGGAGGACCGCCTCGGGGTCGAGCATCATGGCGGCGAGGTTGGGCTGGATAGGGGTCTCCTGGAACCCGACCGGGACGCCGAGGCTGTCCTCGAGCCGCTTGGCGGGGTCCACCGTCACCAAAAGGGTGCGGCGCCCAGCCTTGGCGAGGTGGAGGGCGATGGCGGAGCTCGCCGTGGTCTTGCCGACACCTCCCTTCCCAGCCACGATGACGAGGCGCTTGGCGAGGAGGCCCTCCACGGCGCCCCGACCCCGGTCGCAGCGAAGAAGCTGCCGTCAGAGCGGCGGCGGGACCGCTTCGGGGGGCGGCGACCCGGCGACGTAGTTGAAGGTCTCCGCGAACGTGTTGGAGCAGGCGACGAAGGCCACGGTGGCAGCCCCCGCCGGCACGGTGCCGGTCGCCACCCAGTTGTTCAAATGGATGCCGACGAAAACGCGTGCCAGCTCGGTGCCGGCGCTGTCCACGAAAACCACCGCGTCGAACGCGGCACCGGAACGGAAAGTGGCGGTGTAGTCCTTGCCGATGGAGCCGGGCACGACCTCGATGGCCGTGAAACCGCCGACGGGGCTGGCGTCGTAGGGGCCCGCCGCGCAGGTGACGGCTTCCCCTTCGATGGCGCCGGTATAGGCCTGCCAGTCCTGCGCGGCGGCGACGGCGGTGACCTCGATGGCCAGCGTGTCGTTGGCGGACAGCGCATCATCGTTCACGGCGAGGGTGACGTTGAACAGGCCAGGCTCGGCGAACACCGCTTCGTGCTCGGCGGGGAGCGTGTCGCCTTCCGCATCGGCCGCGCCGTCGCCATCGAGGTCGAGCGTCCACGTGAGCGCGTCGCCGTCCGGGTCGCTGCCGTCCAGCGTGAAGTTGACGGTGAGCGGAGCCATGCCCAAGGCGACAGAAGCGACCAGACTCGCCTCAGGGGCTCGATTCTCGTCCACGGGCGCCTCGCTGGTGGTCGGTGCGTCGGACGCACCGGAGGTCGCCGTGGATGCGAGTGTAGTGGAGGTGCTTCCAGCGGTGGTGGTGCCGGTGCCCGAGGATCCATCGCCGCCTCCGTTCGAGGAACAGCCGGACAGGATGAGGGCCGCCGCCAGGAGCGGGAGGACGAGACGCATGCCGGGCGGACCCGGGCAGGGCCTCTTGAGCGTTGCTGGGGGAGCGCGAGCCTCAAGGCCCCACCCGACGTCACCACCCACGTGGCCAGCGCCGCCCACTCGATGTGGGAACGCATCGCGCACAGCTTCGACCGCAGCCGCGTCCGTACGTGGCCCCACGTCGAGGCGTTCCTGCGCACCCTGCCGCCCGGCTCGCGGGTGCTGGACCTCATGGCCGGCAACGGGCGCCACACCCGCACCGTCCTCGACGCCGGCCACCAGGCGGTCTGGCTCGACTGGAGCCGCCCCGCCGCCACCATCGCCCGCTCCCGCTACCCTGCGGCCGGCGCCGTCGTCGGGGACGCCGTCCACCTCCCGTTCGCCGACGCGACGTTCGACGCCGCCATCGACGTCGCCGGGCTGCACTCTATCCCGACGCCCGAGGCGCGCGTGGCAAGCCTGCGGGAGCTGCGGCGGGTCCTCCGGCCGGGGGGCCGCGCCCAGGTCACGGTGTGGAGCCGCGACGCCCCCCGCTTCCATGCCCGCGGCGAGCCAGGGCGCCCGCTCGACGTCGTCCTGCCCTGGCGCGCCGACGGGCACGACGAGGACCGCGCCTACCACCTCTACACGCCCGAG
>DATDQC010000185.1:0-5820 GCA_035292455.1 Thermoplasmatota archaeon | reverse complement strand
GCGCGTGCCCAGGGCCTTGCCGATGTCGACGCAGAGGTTGCGGACGTAGGTGCCGGCCTGGCAGCCGACCCGGAACAGGACGTCGCGCCCGGAGACCTCGAGGATGTCGAGATAGTAGATGCGGCGGGTGCGCGGCCGGCGGGCGACGGCCGAACGCACCGGCGGGGTCTGCTCGACCTTGCCGACGAAACCGGCAGCGGCCTGGCGGACGGCCGCCTCGTCGCGGTCCTCGTGGAGCCGGAGGACCGCCACGTACTCCTTGCCCGCGGACAGGAGGGCACCCACCGCCTTGACGGCGCCGCCGATGGCGACCGGGAGGGCCCCGGTGACCTTGGGGTCGAGGGTGCCGCCGTGGCCCACCGCCTCGATCTGGAGGGCGTTGCGGAGCCACGCCGCGACCTGGTGGCTGGTGGGGCCGGAGGGCTTGTCGAGGGGCACGACGCCGGCGGCGAGAAGTTCGGCGGCGCTGCGTTCCTCGGGCCGCTTGCCGTACTTGGGGTCGGTCGTGCTCGGCATCCGCACCAGGCGGCGCCGCGGGCGTTCCCAGGGCAGAAGGCCGGAACGGGCGGGCGGACCCTTGGTCTTGGACGCCGGCACGGGCTCACCGCGCCGGGCGCCCATGGGCCGCCTCGTGGTGCTGGAGGTCCTTGAGGGCCGCCGCCACGCGGTCGGCGAGCGGCTCGGGCATCATGCTCGTCGAGTCGAGGACGACGTCGTAGAGCGAGACGTCCTTGAGGTCGACGCCGTAGTAGCGGCGGTAGCGGTCGGCCTCGCTCTGCTCGCGCTCCCAGGTGGCGTCGGCCTGCTGCTCCAGGGTGCCGCCGTCGCGGTCCACGATGCGCCGCAGGCGGGTCGCCTCGTCGCACACCACCCAGACCTTGAGGGCGGGGATGCGGTGGCGCTGCGCCAGCCAACCCGAAAGCCGGCCCTCGAGCACCAGGTTGCCCCGGCGGAGGAGGAAGATCTGGCGGTCGTCGAGGGCCTCGTCGATGGAGGGGTCCTTCTGGCAAAGGGTGCCGAACTCAGGGAGGGTGAGGCCGCGCCGCTTGGCCTCTTCCCGAAACAGCGCTCCGGCGTAGTGGTGCGGCAAGCCGAGCCGTTCCGCGAGGAGCCGGCTCAGGGTCGTGGTCCCCGTGCCCGGAAGGCCGCCCACCGTGACCGTGGTCATCGCGCGTGGACCTCAGGGTGGGACTTCTGCCACCGCTCCTTCCAGGCCAGGTACTTCATGGACTTCTGGACCAGGGCCCCGAGCGGGATGCTGAGGGCGGAGTAGAGGAGGATCCAGTGCGGGAAGACGCTGCTCCCGAAGAGGATGCCGTTCTTCTCGAACATGTGGACCTCGACGTTCCACGGCGAAGCAAAGTACCAGTAGTCCAGGTTGGTCACGAAGTGGAACATCCACGCGAAGAGGGGAATGACGACGATCATGGTGAGCGGCATGGTGCGCATCTGGCGACTCGACATCTCGGCCTGGCGCGCCATGATGTCCGGCTGCTGGTCCTGGAGCTTCTTGATCTGGTAGGTGTTGTTCTCCTTGCGGGCGCGCTGGAACTCCTTCTGGAAATGGCGCATCACCGCCTGGCTCTTGGCCATTTCGAGCCAGTCGGTCGTGAAGTGCCGCAGGAGTGTCGTGAGCAGCACCATGACGGCGCCCGCCAACATGAGCGTCAGGACGGGATAGTGTCCCCCGAAGCCGATGACGGGGCCAAGCACCGTCCCGACCGCCTCGCCGAGCGCGTTGCGGATGGCGGTGTTGGACATCACGTAGAGGACGAGGAAGAACGAGAGGAGCGTCACCAGCATGCCGCGCCGGCGGGGCGGGGCTGCGGCCGGTGTTGCGTCGGCCATTCAGCCCACCACCGGCATCATCTGCTGGATGGCGGCCTTGACCCGGCCGTCATGGTTGTGGACGGTGTGCACCGTCGCCCCGGTGAGGGTTGCGGCGGTGGCGGCGAAGCGGCGGTTGATCCCCTGGTGCTCCGCAATGGCCTCCAGGGTGTCCTCGTCGCGGCGGCGGCTGGGGTCGTTGCGGCGCCGGGCCAGGATCTCCTCGGGGTCCGCCTCGACCAGCACGATGGCGCTTGGCTTGAGGGCCTCGAGCACCCAGGCCGGCAGCCCGGGTAGGTAGCCTTTCGGGGTCTTGATGGAACAGTGGGTGTCCACGATGACGTCTCCCATGGCGGCGATACGGCGCGCCGCCTCGCGCTGGATCTCTTTTTGGGTCTCGGGCGGAAGCCGGCGCATGTCGTCGCGGCTCTTTGCAAGACCGCGGCGCTGCGCCTCCTCGAACATCAGGGTGCCGTACACCACGACCGCGAGCCGGCGCTCCTTCGAGGCGGTCTCCATGACGGTGGTCTTCCCCACTCCGGGGATTCCCGTCACGATGATGGCGCCCACACGGGCGCGGACCCCCGGTCGGTTCTTAAAGGAAGCCCAGGAGGAGGCGGGGTCGCAACCCGCAAATACGGCGCGGCCTTCGAAGCCCTTCGGGCCATGCTGGAGGAGATTGCGCCGGGCATCGTGGTGGTGGGGACGGCGCACGTCTCCGCCCAGAGTGTCGCCGAGGTCGAGTCCGTCCTCCGGACCCGCCGCCCGGCCCGGGTCCTCGTGGAGCTCGACGCCCGCCGCCTCGCGGCGCTCCAGGACCCCGAGGCGTGGCAGCGCACCGACCTGTTCAAGATCCTGCGGGAGAAGAAACAGCATCTCTTCCTCCTCCAACTCTACCTCGCCGCCGAGCAGGCCCGCATCGGCCGCAGCATGGGGGTGGCGCCCGGCTCCGAGATGCTGCGGGCGGTCGAGGTCGCCGGGGAGGTCGGCGCCGAGGTGGTCCTCATCGACCGCGACGTCGCCGTGACCCTCAAGCGCGGCTTCGCCGCCATGGGGTTCTGGTCGCGCCTCCGGCTGTTCTGGAAGGTCTGGGTCGATGTCCTCACCCCCGCCGCGAAGGACGCAGAGCAGGTGGATGTGGAGGCGCTCCTCAAGACCGACGCCATCACCCGCATGACCGACGAGTTCGCCCGCTTCGCCCCCGACATCAAGGTCGCCCTCATCGACGAGCGGGACGCCTACATGGCGAGCCACATCGCGGAGCAGTCCCGCCTTGCAGGCAGCGCTGGTGTGGTCGCCGTGGTGGGCGCCGGCCACCTTCCCGGCATCCGGCAGCGCTTTGCGGACGAAAGCGCCGCCACGGTCGTGCGCGCCCCCCTCGAGGCCCCCCCGCCTGCCCGCCTCACGGTGGGCAAGGTCCTGGGCTGGGCGCTCCCCTTGGGCTTCGTCGCCGCCTTCGTCTGGCTCGGGTGGAAAGGCGTCCAGCACGGGAACCTCGAAGGGTTGGGGGCCGCCGTGCTCTCCTTCATCCTCATCACCGGGATCTTCTCCGCCATCGGCTGCGCCCTGGCACTTGGGCATCCCCTCAGCATCCTCGTCGCTTTCGTGGCCGCCCCCTTCGGCGTCCTCCACCCCCTCATCGCCACGGGCTGGTTCGCGGCCCTCGCCGAGGCGAAACTGCGCACGCCGACCGTGGCCGACTTCCAGGCCGTCAAGCGCATCGAGACCTTCGGGCAGTTCTGGCGCAACGGCGTCGTGCGCGTTCTTCTGGTCGCAGCACTCACCAACGTCGGCGCCATGGTGGGCGGCTTCCTGGCGGGTGCCAAGGTCCTGCGGCAGCTCGGGGTGACCGGATGAGCGTCCCCCAGCGCAATCCGTTCTACAGCGAGGCGCCGCGCCCGCTGCGGCCTCCGCCGGCCGGCGGCCGCCCGTTCTCCCCGCCGCAGGGCCAGGCCGCACCGCAACCCCATTTCCACTTCAGCGGCCGCGAGCTTGGGCACCTCGCGGTGGGCATCGTCGCCCTGACCCTTGCCGTCTCCTTCCTTCTCGAGGAGGGGCAGCCGCCCGACAACCTCACCCCCTCCCCCGAGAGCCTCCTCGTCGCCGCCGTCTCGGTCCTCACCGGTTTCGTCCTCCACGAGCTCGCGCACAAAGTGGTGGCGCAGGCCTACGGCCACTGGGCCGAGTTCCGCGCCCAGTTCGCCGGACTTGGCATCACCATGGCGGTTGCGGCGTTCACCCACTTCCTGTTCGCGGCGCCCGGCGCGGTGATGATCCAGGGCAGGGTGACGCCGCGCGAGAACGGCATCATCAGCCTCGTGGGCCCCGGCCTCAACGCGGTGGTGGCGTTGGCGGCCTGGCTCCCCGCCCTCCCCCTCGACGTGAGCCAGCCCGGGCCGCGGCTCCTGCACATCGTCGCCCT
The DNA here is from genome assembly GCA_035292455.1 of Thermoplasmatota archaeon. Taxonomy (GTDB): domain Archaea; phylum Thermoplasmatota; class E2; order JACPAO01; family JAHFTW01; genus DATDQC01. The sequence goes on along the minus strand of DATDQC010000185.1, from coordinate 1,571 downwards.
CGTCAACGCGGTGCTCTGCATCTTCAACCTCATCCCGGTCTTCAACCTCGACGGGAAGAAGGTGCTGCGGTGGAACGGCCCGGTGTACGCCGTCGCGATGGTGGGCGCCGTCGCCATCCTCGCCGGCATCCTTCTCACCCTCGGCGCTCCCGACTTGTCCTGAGAGTAGCCCCGACAGGATTCGAACCTGTGTCAGGGGATTCAGAGTCCCCGATCATTGACCACTAGACCACGGGGCTGTGGACGCAGTCCAGTGGGCTCGGCAGGAATCGAACCTGCGACCTGCGCTTTGTAAGAGCGCCGTCATGACCCCTAGACCACGAGCCCGGAGGGCCGGGCGAAGTCGCCCACAAGGGGGTCGTTGATAAGGGCTCCGTTGAGGCCGGAGGTCGCCGCCTTTAGAAGGCAGCAGTCCCTGGCAGCGCCTGCGGCCATGGCGGACGACGCGGGCATCCTTCTCCTCGAGATCCTGGCCATCGTCGTGGCCGCGAAGCTTGGGGGCGAGGTCGCCGTGCGTCTGCGGCAGCCGGCGGTCCTCGGGGAGCTCGCGGTGGGTGTGCTCCTGGGTTCGAGCCTCCTTGGCGGATACCTGGGGATGCCCGACTTCGCGCTGGAGCGCCAGGCCGACGCCCTCGCCGACCGCCTGTCGGGTGCCACCGACCCGGCGCTGCTCGAGGAGGGGGGCGCGTTCCTTCGCGACCGGGGCGCCGAGCTCGCCCGCCTCGACGTCCTCCTTCTCCTCGCCGGACTTGGGGCGATCCTGCTCCTCTTCGAGGTCGGGCTGCAGTCCAACGTCCGCGAGATGGCCAAGGTGGGCGCCTCCAGCCTGCTCGTCGCCCTGATCGGCATCGTCGTCTCCTTCGCGTTCGGGTACGCCGCAAGCTGGGCCTTGGCGACGATGTGGGCCCCCTGGCACGCCCTCGAGGCGACGGTGCCGCCTTCGCTTCTCCATGTCTTTGTGGGGGCGACCTTGACCGCCACCAGTGTGGGCATCACGGCGCGCGTCCTTGCCGACATGGACCGCCTGCACACCCGGGAGGCGCGCATCATCCTGGGCGCCGCGGTGCTGGACGACATCGGAGGCCTCCTCATCCTCGCGGTGGTGGTCGCCCTGATGGACGCCGCGACGGGCGGGTCCGACGTCTCCTTGGTCCACATCCTCCGGATCGCCGCCATCGCGGTGGGCTTCGTCGTCGCCGCGACCGTGGTGGGGCTCCGCCTGGTGCCTCGCCTCTTCGACCGGCTCGTCGGCTCGTTTCGCATCCCCGGCGTCGCGGCCGCCCTTGCGTTCGCCTTAGCGCTCCTCATGGCCTACCTGGCGAGCCTCGCCAACCTCGCCACCATCGTGGGGGCCTTCGTGGGGGGCCTCGTTCTCGCCCAGGCGAAAACCGCCCCCCGCGTCGCGGAGGGCCTCAAGCCGGTCGCCAGCCTCCTCGTCGGCTTCTTCTTCGTCACCCTCGGCATGCGGGTGGACCTGACCGCCATGAAGGGGCACGGGCCCGCGGTGCTCGCCATCGGCGCCGTCCTCACCGTGGTCGCCATCCTGACCAAGCTCGCCTGCGGCTGGGGGG
>DATDQC010000184.1:0-2245 GCA_035292455.1 Thermoplasmatota archaeon | reverse complement strand
GAGGTCGGGCGTGAGCGGCCCTTGTGCCATCCCGAGCGGGAGCGCCAGGAACAGTCCGAGAACGGCCAGGACCCGCCTTCGCACGGCCTCACGCCCCCAACGCCAGCCAGGCGAGGAACACGAGGAGTGCTGCGACGAGCGCGATGCCGGCCCACTGCACGTTGCGGAAGCCTTGCCTCTCACGGGTCTCGGCCGGACGGTGGCGGGCGCGCCGCGAGAAAAGCTCGGCAAGGCCGAAGGGCAGCAGCACGATGAGCAGGGCCAAGGCCAGGAGGCCCGGCAGCACCGGGGAGAACGACAGGTCGGTCCGCTCGTCGAGGATGAAGAGGAGCGGGAAGAGGGCCACGACTAGGGCGGAGGTCCAGCGGCGCGCCGCCTTCCACAGCCGGTGGTTGAGGTCAAGGTTCGGGGCTGTGGCGTGAGGATGCGGGGCCGCCTCCGAGGCGGAAGCGTCGGCCATCCACCGCGTGAGCCTACGGGCCTGTTTTAGGCGTTGCCATGGAGGCCAGTTCTGGCCAATGCGATGCTCGCAGAGGAGCCGACGTTACCTTTGCCGCTTGACGCGCCGGACCGCGATGACCGTGTCCTTCGCCTTGCGGACCCGGGGCTTGGTGTCCTTGCCGCGCACCACGGCGGCGGGGGTCGGGGCGCGGTACCCCTTGTGGGAGACGCAGTACTGACTCCCTGCGATGACGGTGTTCCTGCACTGCGAGCCGGAGGCGGTGAGCGCCTGGCACTGGGAGCCCTTCTCCGTCATGTTCACCATGTCGCCGGCGAAGCCGGGCTTGGTGTCGCGGGCCGCGACCTTCGAGGCGGTGTCGGCGCGCATCACGATGCCCTTGGCGGTGGGGGGCTGGTACCCCTTGTGGCTGATGCAGTAGCGGCTGTCGGAGCGCGCCGAACTGCGGCACTGCTCGCCGTCCTCGGTGAGGGCGGCGCACTGCGGCCGGTAGTGGTGCTCGGCCTCGGGGGTGAGGTCCTCGCCGTCGGCCCCCGAGCCCCGCTTCAGGAACGGCAGGCCGGTGCGCTCGTTGACCCCGACGTGGAAGCCGTCGGGCTTGGGGATGGGGTGGCCCGACTTCGGCTTCGACTTGGCGAAGAAGTAGATGGGGCGCTCGCCGCCCCCCTTGAGGGTCACCTGGCGGCTGTGGAGGGTGTAGCCGTTGAAGTGGAACGGCCCGCCCGGCTTCGACGGCGCGGGTGCGCTTGTGCTGGCGGCGCGCGGGGCCTCGTGGAACTCCACGACGCGGGCGGTGCTGGCGAGCGGGCGGCCGACCACGCGCTCCACCTCGTGGACGACGGTGCGCTCCGTGGTGGTGGCGAAGAGGCCCACCATGACCGAGATGAAGATGACGACCGCCCAGGCCACGAAGATGGGCACGGCGTAGTCGCCGTCCCAGCGCACGTAGTCGGCGATGACGAGGGCGAGGAACCCCACGTTGAGGAGGAAGGCGGTCAGCAGCAGGCCCCGGATCGTCTTGGTGTTCATGGTCAGAACCTCCGCATCAGCAGAAGAAGCACGCCGGCGGAGCTGGCAGCGAAGACGCCGCCGGCCGCGACCGGTTCCCAGGAGATGCCGGTGCCCGCCGAGTCGCCTGCAGGCGCCGCCGCGGCGGTGCCCGGCTCGCTGTCCTCGGGGTCGAGGATGCCGTCGCCGTCGGTGTCGGCGTCGCACACCTCGGTGCCGCGGGCGACCTCCTCGGCGTTGCTGAGGCCGTCGCTGTCGCAGTCCTCGGCGCCGTCCGGGACGCCGTCGCCGTCGGAGTCCGGGTTGGTGACGTCGTAGGTGGTGTAGAAGCGGTACTCGACGTAGTCCGGCAGGCCGTCGCCGTCGGTGTCGTCGCGGCCGTCGGGGATGCCGTCGCCGTCGCAGTCGGGGTTGAGGGCGCAGGCGTCGCTGTCGTCGGGGATGCCGTCGCCGTCGGAGTCGAGGGGCCGGACCTCCAGGAGCTGGAGGGCGGACGGTGTTGCCGCGGCGTCGTACTGCATGATGAACGCCGCGGTCGAGGTCTGGGCGTACACCTCGACCAGGAGCCACTCGCCGCGCGGCAGGAGTTGGCCGTCGATGGGGACCTCGAAGGACTGGGGGTCGGGGCTGAGCGCGGTCACGAACTGCCGGGCTTGCGAACCCAGCAGGAACGGCGTCCCGTCAGCGGCGACGCGGTAGACCCGGACCTCGAAGATGGTGAGGCTCGACACGTCGGCCATGAAGTAGAGGTCCACGTGGGCCGTGCCCACCATCTCC
>DATDQC010000183.1:0-6477 GCA_035292455.1 Thermoplasmatota archaeon | reverse complement strand
GGGAGAAGCGGCGCGAGGAGCGCCGGAAGGCCAAGGAGGCGGCCCGCCGGGAGAGGGAGGCCCGCCGCAAGGCCCAGGCAGGCACGGCGTCCCACCCGGTCGCCGCGGTCCCCGCGGCCGCCGCCCGGCCCGCCAAGCGCTTCGGGTTCTTCTCCCGCAAGGAGCCGAAACTCGTCGAGTTCAAGTCCAAGCCCGTCGAGGTGAAGGAGGCGCCCAAGGCCGGGCCGGCGCCGGAAGCCAAGCCGAAGAAGGAGAAGGGTTCCTGGTTCGCCCGCCTCCGCGTCGTGAGCAAGGGCAAGCCCGCCAAGGCCAAGCCGGCGGCGAAGGAACCCGCCCCCGCCAAGCCCGCCAAGACCAAGCTTGACCGCGCCGCGCGCAAGAAGGCCAAGGAAACGGCCAAGGCGAAGGCCAAGGCGGAGCGCGAGGCCAAGAGGAAGGCGCGCGCCGAGGCCAAGGCCGCGAAGAAGGCCGCCAAAGCGAAGCGCCGAAGCGAGCGCCGCGCTACCTTCCTCGCCCGCTTCCGCCCCAAGGGCGGCAAGGCCAAGCCGGCCGCCAAGCCCGCCCAACCGGCCAAGGCCGAGAAGGCCAAGAAAGAGCCCAAGAAGAAATCCACGCCCGGCCTCCTCGTCCGGTTCCAGGAGCGCCGCAAGGCGCGCGCCGCCACGCGGGCCGAGCGCCTCAAGGAACGCAAGGCGGCCAAGGCTGCGAAGGAGGCGAGGGCCGCCGAGAAGGAGAAGGCCGACGCCCTGCGCGCCAAGGCCAAGGGCAAGGAGGATGCAGCCGCATCCAAGGCCGAGGCCAAGGTGAAGGCCAAGGCGGAGCGCCTCAAGGAACGCGAATCCAAGCAACAGACCGGCGAGAAGGAGGCAAAGCGCGAGGCGAAGCGGAAGGAAAAGGAAGAGCGCCGCCGCCTCAAGACGGTGGCCCGCGAGGGGCGCCGCAAGGCGAAGGAGGCAGCCAAGGCCGCCAAGCCGGCTCCCGAGGCGCCACCCCCCACGGTCTCCGACGGGCGCGACGAGGCACGGCTCGCCAAGGAAGCGGCGAAGGCGGCCCGCGCCGCCGAGAAGCAGCGCCGCGTCGAAGAGAAGGTCCGGCTCCGCGAGGAGCGTGCCGCGGCCAAGGCCGCCGAGTGGGAGGCACGCGAGGCCGACGCCCCTTCGCCCGCCCCGACGCAGCGTCCCTTGCCCCCACTCCTCGCTGCGCCGGCCGCCCGGGCCGCCCCGCCGGAGGAGCCCAAGGCCCCGCTCAAGGTCTTCTACGACCGCAGGAAGATCGACGCCCTCCTCAGGGCGCACGGCCACCGCCCCAAGTAGGCCGGTGCGCGGACCAGTACTTTCATCCGCCCCGGCCCCCTGACTCAAATCAGGCAGAAGCACTGGCGTTCCCCGGTGCTTCATGCCCAAGAAGACGAGCCCGGTCGCCATGGACGACGACGATTACGACCCGACCCCTGAAGTGGTGGACGCCGAAGAGGCCCAACCCACCGACCCCAAGCAAGAGAAGGTCATCCGCATGACCGTGGAGGACCTCCCCGGGGTCGGCCCAGCCACCGCGGAGAAGATGAAGGAGTCCGGCTACGAGGACCTCATGGCCATCGCCGTCGCCTCCCCCGGCGACATCGCCGAGAAGTGCGACATCGGCGAAGGCATCGCGCAGAAGATCATCAACGCCGCCCGCAAGCTCGCCGACGTCGGTGGCTTCGAGACCGGTCTCGAGGTCGCCGAGCGCCGCAAGACCGTCAACAAGATCCACACCGGCTCCAAGGCTTTTGACGACCTCATGGGCGGCGGCGTCGAGACCCAGGCCATCACCGAGTTCTACGGCGAGTTCGGCTCCTGCAAGACCCAGTTCGCCCACCAGCTCTGCGTCAACGTCCAGCGCAAGGCGGAGGACGGCGGCCTCGACGGCGACGCCCTCTTCATCGACACCGAGAACACCTTCCGCCCCGAGCGCATCGCCCAGATGGCGGAGGCGTACGGACTCGACGTCGAGAAGGTCCTGGCGCGCATCCACGTCGCGCGCGCCTTCAACAGCAACCACCAGATGCTCCTGGCGGAGCGCGCCGCCGAGATCTGCCGCCAGTTCCCGGTCCGGCTCATCATCGTGGACTCCCTGACCGCCCACTTCCGCGCCGAGTTCGTCGGCCGCGGCACCCTGGCGGACCGGCAGCAGAAACTGAACCGCCACATGCACGACCTGCAGCGCCTGGCGGGCATCCAGAACGCCGCCTGCGTGGTCACCAACCAGGTTTCGGCCAAGCCGGACGCCTTCTTCGGCGACCCCACCCGCCCCATCGGCGGCCACATCGTCGGCCACACCTCGACCTTCCGCATCTACCTGCGGAAGTCGAAGGGCGGCAAGCGCATCTGCCGCCTGGTGGACTCCCCCCACCTCCCGGAAGGGGAGGCCGTGGTCATGATCTCGGAGCAGGGTATCCGCGACCAGTGACATCCGCGTCATCAGGTCGTCCCTACGGCCCATCCGGAAACGCTATCCACTCCCTTCCCCCCATCCCCTGCGTGGCCTTCAAGCACAGCGGCTACACCCTGCACGCCCGCGAGGTGGCCCTCAAGGGGGGCCACAAGCAGGTGGTCTACTTCTTCTCCCAACGCAGCCCCAAGAGCGGCGCCCCGGTCGAGATGCCGGCGGGCTACAGCGTCGCCGTGAACAAGCGCACCGGCCTTCCTTACCTCAAGAAGGATTAGGTCCGGCAGCCAAGGCTTCATGGCCAGGGCCGGCGTCGCCGTGGCGTGGACGACGACGTGGAGCTCATCGACTCCCCCTGCCCCGACTGCGACGCTGAGGAGCGCGTCGTCCTGCGGCAGGCGACGAGCGGATGGACGCTCCGTTGCCCCGAGTGCGGCCGCGTCGCGACCGTGCCGGCACCCCCCAAGCTGAGGACCGTGGTGGTCCCGGTTGTGCTCTCCTGGGAGGCCACCTCCCGCATCGTCCGCCTCGAGGTCCCCCTCGACGACCTGGTCGAAATCGGAGGCGAGGCCGAGGTGGAGGGTCACCGCATCCTCATCACCGCCATCGAGCGGCCCGATGCGAGCCGTCCCCGCAAGGCCCCCGGGCGCGACATCAAGACCCTCTACGCCAAGGTGTTCGACACCGTCCCGCTCGGCCTCACCGTGAACCTCGGGCCCACCACCCGCAGCTACCGTTGGGAGGTCGAGCCGGACCATGAGGTCAGGATCGGCGAGGTCGTGGAGGTCGAGGGGGCCCGCATCCGCATCACCGGCCTCGTCGCCCTCGACCGCCGCCGGCGCCACCGCGGCTTCCTCCCGGCCCGGAGCATCAAGCGCCTCCTCTGCGAGATGGCGGACAAGCCGCGCCTGCGCCGCGCCTCCGGCCCCGGACCGCCCCCGGCCTCCAGGAAGCCTCCCCGCCGCCGAAGCCCTTAAGCCAGGCAGCATCCCAGGAGGGGTGGGCGCTCGAAAGCCTCAAGAGAGGCACCGGGTCGCCCCCTCAAGGAACCGGGCCTCCATGCGCGAAACACTCTGCCAAATCGAGATCCTCAAGGACGGCCACTTCTTCATCGCCCGGACCCAGGCCGAGGGCATCGCGCCCAAGGAGTACAAGAACACCGTCTTCGAGGACATGCTGACCGAGATGGTCGTCAACCTGCAAGAGCAGATGACGGACAAGTGAACCGGTTCCTCGCTACGCTCGGAACCGGTTCACTTGGTTCCGTGCTTCGGGGGGCTCCCCCCCGCACCCCCCGGGCGCGGCCTTCGGCCGCGCTGTCGCTGGCTAGGAGGCCATCCGCGGAAGAGCGACAGCCCAGTTTTGGCTCTCGGCGAAAGCAGACGCTGAAACGTCTGGCTCACGATCCACGACGCCGTCGTCTTGACGGGGCGACGCGTCCTAGAGGCGCGTCTTGACGGCCTGGTCCTGCTTCTTCCACAGGAGCCGGTCCTTGCGGCGGACGTGGCTCTTGTTGACCGAGGGGCGGGTGTGCTCGCTCCCGGTGCCCTTGTACCGCAGGCCGCGGTGCTTCTTGCCGGCCGACGTCATGCCCCGCAGGACGCGGCGCGTCGCGGAGGGCTGCGCCATCCACCCGAGGTCCTTGTCGGCCTGGATGGAGGGGTGGTGGGCGTCCACCAGGATGACCTCGTAGTAGTGGTCGTGGCCGTCCTCGCCAATCCAGTACGAGTTGAGGACGTTGAGGTTGGGGAAGTGCTTGGAGGCGCGCACCTCGGCGATGGCCTGGGTGTTCTGCCGCATGGTAATCTTGTTGACCCCCATCTTGGACGGGACGCGGCCCTGCACGAAGCGCTTCTTCCGCAGGCCACCGCGGCGCACGCGGGCGCGGACGATGACGATGCCCTGCTTGGCCTTGTAGCCGAGCGCGCGGGCGCGGTCGACGCGAAGCGGGCGCTCGACGCGGACGAAGGAGTCCCCGGCGCGCCACTCCACGAGGCGGTTCCATTGGGCCGTGCCGTAGCCCTGCTCGTGCTTCTTCCAGGTCTCGGACATGTACCGGTAGGCGGACTGGGTCATGGTGCATCACCGACGCGAACGTATCGCGGATTCCCCGTTCGCCCGGAGGCACATTCGGGGTACAGCCCGAAGGCTGCAACCCGCGCGACAGGGGGGGCCTATGTAAGGCTGTCGGGGACCTCGGCTCTGTGTCTAAAGTCGCCGGACCGCGCACCATGGAACAAAAGTCCAACCGCATAGGCCCCAACACCAACAGGTGTGCGGTTTCGCTTCCGTCTCGGGAAGGATATAAATGAGTCAGCCCCTCGCAGACTTGAACAGCGGCCCGCTGCGGTGGCGACTCATGCCAGACAAAGACCTCGACCATTTCTCGTCGCAGCCCGAAGCCGATGAGGGCCTCTGTGCGGCTCTCAACGCGGCGTTGCCCGCCGGGACGGGCGCAATCTGTTTCATTGCGCCATACCAAGGGGAACGGCTGTCCCCGACGCGCATTGCGTATGCGCAAATCAACATCCGCGACGAGTTGGCGATGGAGGAGGCAATCCAGGCCCTTGTGGCCGCGAAGACCAAGAAGGTCATTCTTCTCCTCAACACGCCCGGCGGCGGCGTCTCGTCTTCGTTCAAGATTGCCAGGGCGCTGCGTGAGAGTTTCAAGGAAATCACGGTTCTCGTGCCGCACATCGCCGCGAGCGGCGGGACGCTATTGGCTATGACTGGCGACAAAATCGTCATGGGGATGATGAGCCATCTAACGCCGATTGACGTTCAGGTTCCACGCGGAGAATCTACGGTGTCGGTCAACTCCATGATGCGCGTGTTCGAGCGGCTGAACAAGATTTTCGAGACGACCGCCGAAGAGGATGCGCCCTACCCCATCAAAGCGATGGCTGACAAACTCGACCCGGTAGAGTTCCAAGAATGGGTGGACGTTTCCCGGCTGATGATTGAGCACGCCGATGACGTGTTGGAGTTGAATCCGGCCCTGAAGGACAAGAGACAGACCATCATCAACCGGCTGACTCGGAACTTGCCCTCCCACTCCTACGCCATCGTCTTGCCTGAGGCCAAAGACATTTTCGGACCAACGGTTGTCCTCAGCCCGGAGGAATGGGGAAACCTGCCGCTTTGGAAGGCCGCAAGTGCCTGGCTGCGCCACTACGTCCTGGAAGAAGCTTCCAGACACATCATTCATTACCATCTGCCCCCCAAGGAGACCAAGACCAACCATGCCCCTGAACCCACCCAAATCCCGGCCGCGATTGCCAGGTAGTTGGACCGACGCGTTTTCCGACCCAGACGCTCTTGCCAATGGGCTTGCTCGCTGGGAGGGGAACGCGGTTGACGCCCGCGCCTTGGCCAGCGGCCACAGCCAGCGTCCCTAAGACGACGCCTCTGCGGCCGTTTTTGCCAGCCACTGCTCAATGGCAGTTGAAACGGCGGTGCTGATGCCGCCCTTTTTGTCCATGCCTTGGTCGTGAAGGCTGGCGCGAAGGCGACGTTCAAGGTCCGTGCTAATGCTGATGTCGAGCCGGACGTTCCCATCCTTAACCATGGTCAATCACCATGGCAAATGTGTGTATAACACCATATCCGCAATGCTTATACATTGAACGGATATACACACAACTATGGAATATGCCTGTTGGACAGACCAACGCGACCGGGCCGTGCGGCTCGCCAAGGTCAATGGAGCCGTCGAAGTGCAAGGCGACCGTGCCCGCGTCGTCTCCTTCAGCACACCCGGCAAGACCTACACCGTCGCCCAAGCCAGCGGCGCGTGGCTCTGCGACTGCGACTTCTACCTCGCCATGGGCCTGCAATGCGGCCACATCACGGCCGCCCGCTGGTATGGCCAACAGCACCCCACAGAGAAGCGCGTCGTCCTCACGCCGTCCTCCGCGCAGGCCGCCTTCGACGCCGCACAGACGCAGGAAGTCGCGCTCTTCGACGCTCTGCTTTCGGACCTCTGCGCTGGCATCTTGGGGCCAGAACAGCACATGGGCCGCCCACGCCTCGCCCTGCGCGACCAAGTAT
>DATDQC010000182.1:0-3069 GCA_035292455.1 Thermoplasmatota archaeon | reverse complement strand
GGCGGGCGGGGCGGCGGAGCGCGCCGGCGGGCGCGTGACGGCGTGAGCCGCCGTGGTCGCCTTGAAAGTGCCGGGGACGCGCGGCGAGGGGGCGACGAGACCAGGTGCCGCCAGCCCTGCCGTCATCACGCCCGTAAGCGGGCCGTGCGGCTGGACGCGTGGGAGGTCATCGACGCGGAACCCGTCCGGAACCTCGCCCGTGGTGGCGTACCAGTAGAGCGTGGCCCGCATCGCGGCGGTCGAGGCTGAAAGGAACGCGAACGCGACCGCCGCGGTGACTAGGCTGAAGATCATCGCCAACGTCAGGTTGTCGAAAGCGGCCACGAAGGCGTACCATGCCACGAAATTCATGAGCAGCCAGACCGCGACAAACAGACCGCCGGTCCCGATGAGGAGCCCGGCCCAGGTCTTCTTGACGTTGCGCCAGGCGGACTTCATCGCGTTCCACGGACCGCTGCGCTCGTAGACGATGATGGGCAGCATGAGGTAGGAAACACCGGTCAGGACGAAGGTGACGCCGGCCATGATGGCGCGCCGCGCGATGCGCCCGAGGACGGGTACGAACGAAAGGGGCAAGGTGACCAACCGGAAACCGAAACGGATGGTGTAGCTGATCCACGCGAACACGGTGGCGTTGAAGAGGGCCAGGCCGAAGAGACGCCCGAGGTTGCGGCCAGCCACGCCGAAGGCCTCCCTCATGCTGGGGGTCCGGCCCTTTCGTCGAATCTGCTGCGTCGCGACGTCCATGCCCACCGTGAGGAAGAACAGCACGCCAGTGAGGACGATGGTGAGCCAGATGGCGTACAGGATGTAGCCCTCTACGATGGCGCTGGCCACCGCCGCCCCGAAGTTGCCGTCTTTCGCGAATTCGACGGTCGGGAAAAATATCGCCTTCCAGAACGACAGGCTGGCCTGCGGGTGCTCCCTGCCGAGCCAGAGGAAAAACGAGGCGGGGCCGAAGGCCCACAGACCCGTCCACAGCAACGTGCCGAGGGGGAGCAGGAGGACGCCGGGGGCGCGGAAGAGGAGGCGGAACGAGGCACCGGTGAGGCGCAGGCTGGTCGAGAAGTTCTGGAAAGCTCCCACAAGGAATCCACGCCCCGGCGCGGCTATCTAGTTTTCCTAAGCCCGTTGGGGTCCCGGCGCGAGGCCCGCCAGCTCCAGCTCCAGGGCCACCGTCGCCGCGCCCAGGCCAAAGCGCGCCACCGTCTCCGGATGCAACTCCCCGAAGTGCCCCACGGCGCGCCCGCCATGCCGGAGTTCTCCTTCGCGTCCGGGGATGAAGCCGGGGCGCTCGCCGGGCGCGAGGGTGAGGGGAAGGCGGGCGTCGCGGACCAGGGACTCGGCGAGCCCGCGCATGGCGCTGAAGTCCGCCTTGGCGTCCACCTCGACGACGCCGAGGTGGAGGCGGTTTCTCCACGCCGCGCCGTCACGCACGACGACGTGGCCGACCTCGAAGAGCCGCTGCGGCAGGCTGCGGTGGCGGTTCTGCGCCAGCATCCCGAGGAGTCCGGGGACGAGCCGGGTGCGGAGCAGCGTCTGTTCCTCCACGACTGGGTTCCTGAGCGTCACCGCGGCCTGCGACTTCTCGCCCCAGCGGCCCCACTGCGACGCGGCGTCGGAGAGGGTGAGCGCCATCGCCTCGCTCCAGCCGTGGCCGATGAGGAGGGAGCGCAGGCGGTCCTCAAGCCGCTGGGCCGGCAGGCGCGCGCCAAAGGTCTGCGTTTTGGGGAGGTCGGTCGGGATCTTGTCGTAGCCGACGCCGATGGCGACGTCCTCGAGGATGTCCACCGGGTGGAGGAGGTCGAACCGCCACGGCGGCGAGCGGACGAGGACCTTGTTGCCAAACGGTTCGGCGCCGTGCCCCATGCGGGCGAGCGCCTGCGCCGCCTCCGCGCCGTCGAGGTCGAGCCCCAGAAGCGCCTTGACGTCGTCCATGTGGAGGGTGGACTCCACCGGCCTGAGGTCGGGGCAGGTCCAGGTTCCCGACGTGTCGTGCACCGTGACGGCCTCGATTGCCCCGCCGCGCTCCGCGAGGTTGGCGGCGAGCAGGGCGGCGCTCTGACGCACGGCCCGGGCGTCGGTTCCGGTGACGTCCACCAGGATGTCGCGCGTCCGCGCCGTCACCGCGGTGCGCTGGGCGTTGATGATGGGGGGGAGGCTCAGAACCTCGCCAGCACCGTCGAGGAAGGCGGGGAAGCGCCTTTCGACGGCTGGGCCGGGCATGGGGATCAGGTGACCATACTCCTGGCCTTTCACGTGAAGCGAGATGATTTCGTTGGGCGTCATCGCCCGGGTTCCGCCAAGCGGCACAAAGGGCTTGTCGCGCGGGCCGAGCGTGGTGTAGGTGAAGGGACCCTTGAGCCCCGCCGCGTCGTGGAGGCCGATGGCGACCTTGCGGCGGCGCCGGCCCATGCCGAGGGTGAGTTTCTCCTGGGCGTCGATGAGGGACTGCACCGCAGCGTCGTCGAGCTTGACGCCGCGGACGAAGCAGAGAGCAGCGTAATCCCGCACCTCATTCACCGAAGAGTCCACCCTGAGCTCGGTGCGGGGCTTGGCGACCTCGATGGGAGGAAGACCTGGCCGGATGCCCAGGAACGCCCGCAGCGCCCGCGCCGCCCCTTCGATGGTGAGGAGGTCGGGACGGTTGGGGAAGTACTCCATCGTGACCTGGTCCGGGGTCACCTCGGACGCCTCGCCCCCGAGAGCCGCGAGGGATTCGGCGAGGGCCGCAGGGGCCAGTTCTTTCCCCACCAGGCGCCGGAGTTGGGCAACGCCAAACGTCACGACGGGCACGGCAAAGCGCAGGGTGTGGCCCTAGAAATACTCCCGGTGGGGTGCTCGGCCGTGGCCCCCCGAAAGAGCCCGCCGACCTGGAGCGGATTCCACCGCCTCGGCCGGGCGGCCCGCCTGAAGCGGGTGGCGGATTTCGCGGGCCTCACGGCGGCGGAGCGCAACATCCTCGAGGTCTCGTCCGCCCTCCCCATGGCGACGGCGGAGCGCTTCATCGAGAACGCCGCCGGGACCTTCCCTCTCCCCCTCGGCTTCGCCGTCGGCTTCGTGGTGGAC
>DATDQC010000181.1:0-2245 GCA_035292455.1 Thermoplasmatota archaeon | reverse complement strand
GCACCCATCCGAGGGCGAGTGCGGCGAGCCCCGCGGCAATCAAGGGGAGGCCTGCGAGGAGCGAGGGCAGGAGCCGCCCGGTGCGGTCGGGCTCCTCGATGCGGCGGATGGCGCGCACCACGTTGAGGCGGCTGGCGCGCCGGCTGGCAAAGAAGATGGTGGCGAAGGTGAGGAGGGCGCCGACACTGAAGGCGACGAGGACCGCCCCGGCGCTCGGGCGGTAGGCGATGGGAGGGAAGCTGACGTCGGCGGCAAGCCCGGAGACGATGGCGTTCATGACCGCGACCATGCCGGCGGCGAGGGCGAGGCCCAGGAGGGCCCCAAGGAAGGCGGCGACGACGGCGTAGAGCGAGCCTTCGATGAGGAAGAGCCGCACCAGGTCGGCGCGGCTCATCCCGACGGCGCGCGCCATCCCGAGTTCGCCCCGCCGCTCCTCGGCCAGCATGGTGAAGATGTTGACGATGAGGAGGAGGCCGGTGATGATGCTGAGGCTTCCCGCGAAGACCAGGAGGCCGGTGAGGGTCTGGCCGGTTTCGTCCGCCGTCTTGAGATAGGTCTCCTTGAGGGCCCGCGTCTCGAGGTTCTGCAGGGCCGCCGAGTCGGGGTGCTCACGCTGCAATCTCTCCAGGCTGGCGTTGAGGGTCTTCATCGCTTCATCGGTGCCGTGGACTCCGGATGCGGGGCCGCCGGGGTTGCTGAACTTGATGAGGTTGACCTGCCCCTCGCGCCCCAGCATGTCCTGCGCCTCGTCGAGACGCAGGAAGAGGGCGTCGCGGAAGTCGAAGACGTCCCCCCGGCCGCCGTCGGTGATGGCGGCGACGCGGAAGGAGCGCTCCACGGGTGGCGAGGAGGGGGAGAGGACGTCGAGTTCCTCGACGAGGTCGCCGTACTGGCGCTCCAGGGCGCGCGCCCGGTCGCGGAGTTCAGCGAGGTCGTAGACCGGGGTGAGGACCACGGCGGCGCCGACGTACGCCTGCTGCAACGCCACGGAGGAGGCGACGGTGACGGTCCAGTTGCCGTCCTGCAGGGTCGCGTCGGGGGGCGCCGTGACGTTGAGGAGGGTCCGGCCCGGCGCCGCGCCGGACGAGGGGCCGGACGAGGAGTACCGGGTGCCGTCAGGGGCGGCGGCGGAGAGGGTGGGCGGCGCCGGGGAGGTGGCGGGCCCGGGTACCCACGCTACGGCAAGGACGAGGCGGGTGGCACCCGGTGTCACCTCGACCGCATGGGTGGCGGAAACCGGCTTGAGGGTCGGGCTGAGCGGCGACGGCTGCACCGCCGCAGCGAGGGTCCCGTTGAGGAAGGCGACTTCGGGGAGGAGGGGATCGAGAGGGGGCGTGAAGGTGACGTTGAGGCGGTCGCCGACGCGGGCTTCGAGCTGCTCCGCAAGATGCGAGGTGACGATGGCGTCGCCGCGCTCCAGGCTCCGGCCGTCGCTGGAGCCGCCGCCGACCAACTCGAAGTCGCCGAAAGCGGCGTCCCGTTCCAGGTCGTAGCCGGCCAGGAACGTAAGCGGCTCGAAGAGTCCGGTGCGCGGCGACTCCACGGCGGCGTCCCAGATGACGTGGGCCGCGATGCCGTCGAAGCGGGAGTCCACCTCGGGGTCCTCGAGGAAGTGGTCGTAGGCCGCCTCAGGGAAGAAGGGGTAGCCTTCGAGCGAGACCGACTCGTCGATGACCCCGAGCGACTGGTAGACGTAGCCGCGGATGGCGTAGCCCGCCGAATCCCCGGCCACCAGCGCGGCGCTGATGATGGCGGTGCCGACCATGAGGCCGGCCACCACGGTGGCGGTCTGCCGCGGGCGCCGCAGGGCGTTCCTGGCCCCCATGCGGGCGAGGATGGGATGCCGCACCGCCTGGACCGCCACCGCGAGGGCGGCCAGGAGGGCCAGGGCGAGGAGGGTCCAGCCGGATGGCCCCATCTAGCGTGCCTCGGCGAGAGGGACCACGCGCCCCTCCCCCTTCGCCTCGCCGCGGATGCGGCCGTCCTCCATCTGGATGATGCGGTGGCAGCCACGCGCCACGACCGCGTCGTGGGTGACGATGACGTAGGTCTGCCCGAGGTCGCGGTTGAGGCGGTGGAGGAGTTCGAGGATCTCCTGGCCACGTTGGGTGTCGAGGTTGCCGGTCGGCTCGTCGGCCCAGACGATGGCGGGTTCGTTGACCAGGCTGCGCGCGATGGTGACGCGCTGCTGCTGCCCTCCCGAGAGCTCGCGTGGCTTGTGGTCGATGAACGGCCCGAGCCCGAC
>DATDQC010000180.1:0-2657 GCA_035292455.1 Thermoplasmatota archaeon | reverse complement strand
GGCGTCCCGGTCCCGGGGGCTGCGGCGACCCTCCGCCTCGCCGACCTGCCCGACCGCCACGAGACGGCTCCGTCGGGTTGGCTCCTCGCGACGCCGCAGGCCGACGCCAAGGCCATCCTCAGGCTCGCCACGGTGGCGTGGAAAACGCTGCAGAAGCCGGGCGCGGTCGAGGACGCCGTCGTCCTCCCGGTGGCGGCCGACCTCTGCCGGGTCACCCCCTGGACCGACAAGTGGCGCACCTCCGCCATTCAGATTGACCGCGTCGTCGCGGGCCTGCTACTCGCCGAGGAGCCCGGGAAGGCGATGGCGATGGAGGACCTCGAGGCCCTCACTGGCGTGGCGCTGGCGCTGCGGGGCCTTCCCGCCGAGACCCTGCACCAGCTCACCCCCATCGTCACCCAGGCCGCGACGGCCGCCCACGCCGGCGAGGCGGTGGCGCCCGCGGAAGTCCAGGCTGCGGCGCGCGCCTTCGGGGGGCTTGCCGCCTCGCTGCTGGTCGCCGCTTCGGCGGGTCCCCTTCACCTCCTCCGGCTGGCCCACCCGCGCTTCACCCCCGTCGTCCCCGACCTCCCTCATCCCAGCCTGTGCGACGCCCGCCGGCACGCCTGGCGCGGCAAGGCGTTCGCCGCCCTCGCCAATGCGGCCCAGCGCGGCGACCTCGTCACGGCGTGGGGCCGCTACCCGGAGCTCCGCTTCGTCTTCCCCTCCTCCGCCCTCCTGGAGGCGGCGACCGCCTACTGCGCCCGCCACCGCCTCAAGGGGCCGCTCGACGACGCCGACCTCAAGCGCATCGAGGACCGCACACGCATCGCCAAGGGGGACCGCGCCCGCGCCAAGGAGGTGCTCACGGTGTGGAACGACGCCTTGGGCCTCGCGGAGCAGCACGAGCGCGACTTCCTGGCGGACCTGCACGCCCGCCAGCCCGAGCGTGAGCGCCGCCGCGAAGGCATGGCGCTTCCTGGCCTCGAGGTCGTCTCCAACGACGGCGAGACCCTCGTCCTGGAGGCGGAGGACGGACGCCTGCCCATCACCAACATCAGCCCCGGCTCGGAAGTCGCCCTCGTCGAGGCAGGGGAGCGCGAGGAGCTGGCGCGCGGCCTGGTGGCGCGCATCACCAGCCGCCGGGTCACCATCGAGTTCTCGGGGGGAGCGCCGCGCCGTCTGCCTCCGCTCCTCACCGCCAACCTCACCTTCGACGCCAAGGTGTTCGAGGCCTACCGCAGCGCCGTCCTCGCCTCCCTCCGTTCCATCCAGACCACCCAGGTCCACGACGACTCCCCCGATGGCCTGCTGCGTGCGGCACTCCTTGGGGAGGATGCGGGGGAGACGCAGGCGCAGGCCGTAGGCGCCGAGAACCTCACCCCATCGCAGCGCCAGGCCATCGAGTCCGTCCTGTCCGGCGGCCGCGTCCGCCTCATCCACGGCCCGCCCGGCACCGGCAAGACCCACACCCTGGTCCACCTCGCGATGGCTCTGACACGCGCCGGCCACTCGGTCCTGGTCACCGCCGACAGCAACGCCGCGGTGGACAACATGGTGGTCGGCCTGCGCCGTTCGGGTGCCCTCGTGGTCCGCATCGGCCATGCCCCCAACCTCCGGGACGAGGCAGCCGAGCCAGCCCGCATCGACCCCCTGGACGCGCCGCTCTTCGTGCGCTGGGCGGCCGAGCAGGGCATCGTGGTGGCGACCACCAACTACGGCGCTTTCCGCTACATCGATCCCAAGGGGGGCCTCACCCCGTTCCTGTTCGACTACGTCATCCACGACGAGGCGGGACAGGCCACCGCGCCCTCCAGCCTGTGCGCCGTGCTCCGGGGCCGCCGACTCGTCCTGGCAGGCGACCCCAAGCAGCTGCCGCCCACGGTGGTCTCCATGGACGCTAAGGAGGCGGGACTCGACGTCACCTTGTTCGACCGCATCGAGGAGCTCACCGGGCGGGGGCGCACCCAGATGCTGCGGACCCAGTTCCGCATGCGGGAGCCCATCCTCGCCTTCTCCAACGCGCGCTACTACGAGGGCAAGGTCGAGACCGCCCCGTCCGCCGCGGGCCAGGACGGGCTGCCCGACCTCCCCGCCGCCTCCTTCCAGCATGTCACCGGGCGGGAGAACGACCGCCAGAAGAACGGCTCCATCTCCAACGACTACGAGGTCGAGGCGGTGGCGGCCATCGTGGACCGCGTGCGGACCGAGGTGCGCGACCGCGGCTGGACGCTCGCCGTCCTCACGCCGTACCAGGCGCAGCGCGAGACCATCCGGCGCCGACTCCCCGACCTCGAGGTCTCCACGGTGGACGGCGCGCAGGGACGCGAGTGGGACGTCGTCCTCTATTCCGCGGTGCGCTCCAACCCCCAGCACCGCCTCGGGTTCCTGGAGGACGAGCGGCGCCTCAACGTCGCCGTGACGCGGGCGCGCCGCCACTTCGTCCTCGTCGGCGACGAACGCACCCTGCGGGACCACCCGGCATTCCATGAGCTGCTAGGGAGCCTGGAGAAGGTGCGCATCCCCTACCCCGACCCTCCGCGCCGCGGCGACCGCGACCGGGACGCTTGGGACCGGAGGGGACGAGGACGGCGGGGCGGCCGCGGCGGCCAGCGTGGGCGCGGCGACCGCGGCGGTGGGTTCCCGCGGGACGGCCGCGGTCGGGGGGGCGGAGGAGG
>DATDQC010000179.1:0-2987 GCA_035292455.1 Thermoplasmatota archaeon | reverse complement strand
GCCAGGGCTCGACGCTGAGCCGGATCCGCGCCGAGGTGGGCTGGAACCCCAAGGTGGTGCGCACACCGCCCATCCCCTCGAAGACCGTGAAGGAGGTGCGCGAGTACCTGCGGAGCGTCGCCGACGAGCGCCGGAAGTTCCTCCGCCGCGTGGGGCGCCGCATGCACCGCAGCCCGAGCCCGGGCGAGACCTGGATCCGCATGACGGCGCTGGGGGCGTGGCGCGAGGTGGGCCGCAGCTGCAGCATGCTGCAGACCCAGGACTCCAAAGTGCTCATCGACTGCGGCGTCAAGTTCGAGGAGAACGACCCGGCGACCCCGATGTTCTTCCTCGGCGAGGTGCAGCCCTTCACCAGCCTCGACGCCGTGGTCCTCACGCACGGCCACCTCGACCACTGCGGCCTCGTCCCGCTCCTCTACAAATACGGCTACGACGGCCCCGTCTACTGCACCACGCCCACGCGGGACATCATGGCGCTCCTCTGCATGGACTACATCCGTGTCGCCGAGGCGCAGGGGGCGAAGAAGCCCTACGACGCCGAGCACGTCCGCCAGGCGCTGCGGAGCTGCATCACGGTGGACTGGGGCGAGACCACCGACATCAGCCCCGACCTCCGGCTCACCTTCCACGACGCCGGCCACATCCTCGGCTCCTCGGTGGCGCACTTCCACGTCGGCGACGGCCTCTACAACGTCGCCTTCTCGGGCGACATCAAGTACGAGAAGTCGTGGCTCTTCAACGCGGCGACCAACAAGTTCCCGCGCCTTGATGCCGTCATCGTCGAGTCCACCTACGGCGGCAAGGACAACACCCAGCCCGCCCGCACCGAGGCGGCCGAGGAGACCCGCAAGGTCCTGTCCGAGACGCTCGGCCGGAAGGGCAAGGTCGTCTTCCCGGTCTTCGCGGTGGGCCGCAGCCAGGAGGTCATGCTGGTCATCGAGGAACTGATGCGCACCGGCCAGGTCCCCGAGGTCCCGGTCTACCTCGACGGCATGATCTCCGAGGCGACCGCCATCCACACCTGCTACCCGGAGTACCTCAACGACGCCCTCAAGCAGCGCGTCTTCCAGAGCGGCGAGAACCCGCTGCTGAGCCCGATGTTCCGGCGGGTGGATTCCTTTGAGATGCGCCAACGCGTCTGCCAGGACCCCGAACCCTGCATCGTGCTCGCCACCAGCGGCATGCTCACCGGCGGCCCCGTGCTCGAATACATGAAGTGGTGGGCGGGGGACGGCAAGAACACCCTCTGCTTCGTCGGCTTCAACTCCGAGGGCTCGCTCGGCCGCAAACTCCAGCGCGGCTGGCGCGAGATGCCGGTGCAGGAGGGGGGGCAGTCGAAGAGTGTGCGCGTCGAGATGGAGCTCGCCACCATCGACGGCTACTCCGGGCACTGCGACCGCCGGCAGCTCATGAATTTCCTCGCGACCATGGACCCCAAGCCGAAACTGGTCCTCACCGGCCACGGCGAGGCCAGCAAGTGCATCGACCTCGCCGCCTCCATCACGGAGAAGCTCGGCATCGAGGCGAGGAGCCTGCAGAACGCGGAGACCATCCGGTTCAGGTAAGACCAGGCCCAGACCCTATCTGGCCAAAAGGACGTAAAGGAGCGGGACGCATCAGGGGGTGGTGCCCTCCCAGCCAGGTTGGCGAGCGTTCGGGGCCGCGGCGGCCGTCGCGGTGGCCGTGACCCTCCTCTTCGCACTCTGGGTGGACCGGGAATGGGGTGGGGCGGATGCGACCCTCTGGATGGTGGACCTCGTCAGCCTCGCGGCGCCGCTCGCGGCTGCCGGGGCGTGCTGGCACCGCGCGCGCCGGGACGAGGGGCACCGCCGGCAGGCCTGGAGGCTGGTGGCCATCGGCTGCCTGTCCTGGGCCCTCGGGCAGGTCGTGTGGGCGTGGTACGAACTGGCACGCGGGCTCGAGGTGCCGAACCCCTCGCTGGCCGACCTCGGCTACCTCGCCTTCATCCCCGCCATGGCCGCCGCCCTGGTGATGGCCGTGGCGGGGACAGTGGCGGCGGTGAGCCGCATCCGGACCCTGCTCGATGGGGCCATCCTCGCGGGCAGCATCCTCTTCCTCGGCTGGGCGGGCGGATTCGGCAGCGAGTTCCAGGCCGGCGAGGGTACACTCATCGCGCGCTCGGTCAACCTTGTCTATCCGGTCGGCGACGTCGCGCTGCTGGTCCTGGCGGCGTACGGCCTCTACCGCGCCCACCCCGGCGGCCGGCTTCCGGTCCTGCTCCAGACTGCCGGCATCTTCGCCATCTTCAACGCCGACAACCAGTTTCTCGACGAGAACCTTGCCGGCACCTACGCGACCGGCTCCATCCTGGATGCGGGGTGGGTGGCGGGGTTCCTGCTCTTCGGCCTCTCGGCCCTTGTCCCCGGAACACCGGCCGCCCCGGAGTTCACCCGCCTCCGCCAGAGCGGCAGCCTGGTGATCTACATCCCGCTCGCGGCCGCCATCGCCACCGCCGCCGCCATCGAGGTGACGCGCGGCAGCCTGGAGCCGTTCCTGTTCTGGAACGCCCTCGTCGTGGTGGTCCTGGTGGTGGCCCGCGGCTCCCTGGTTTTTGCTGAAAACGTGAGCCTCACCCAGCAAGTCGAGGAGGCCTACGCCCGCCTCAAGGTGCTGGAGGCCCAGCGCTCCATGCTGCTCCGCACGGTCACCCATGACCTCCAGAACCCGCTCTCGCCCATCCAGATCCAGCTCCACTTGCTTGCGAAGACCGACCCGACGCCAGCGCAGCGGCGCGGCCTCGATATCATCGGCCGCAGCGCCGAGCAGATGAAGCGGCTCACCGACGACCTCCTCGACCTCGCCCGCATCGAGGACGCGCGCCTCAATCTCGACCGGCGACGCCTGGACCTCAAGGAGCTCCTGGAAACGCAGGCCGCTTCGTACGCGGACGCGGCGCAGTCGAGGGGCCTGCGGCTCCGGCTCGACGTCTCCGCCGCCCTGCCGGTGCAGGCCGACTCCGGACGGCT
>DATDQC010000178.1:0-3520 GCA_035292455.1 Thermoplasmatota archaeon | reverse complement strand
CGCCGCCTACGCCGGGACCTTCGGCATGGACGTCCTGCTGTTCCGCTTCGCCAACGTGGTGGGCCCGCGCGCGGCGCACGGCGTCATCCCCGACTTCATCGCCAAGCTCCGACGCGACCCCAAGGTGCTCGAAGTCCTCGGCGACGGCACCCAGACCAAGAGCTACGTCAGCGTCGAGGACACCGTCGCCGGGATGCTGCACGCCGCGCGCAAGGCGCCGGCCGGCTGCAACACCTACAACCTCGGCAGCCTCGACGCCATTCCGGTGACCCGCATCGCCGAGACGGTCGCCGCCGAGATGGGCCTCAAACCGCGCCTGCGGTTCCTGGGCGGCCCCGGGGGTGCGGGCTGGAAGGGGGACGTCAAGCTCATGACGCTCGACGTCGCCCGGCTCATGGCCCTCGGCTGGAGGCCGCAGCACTCCTCGGGCGAGGCGGTGCGCAGGGCGGCGCGCTCCCTTGCGGCGAACCCTTCCAGGACGTGAAGCATACCTTGAAATCCCGGCCGGCCCGAGTCGAGGCCATGCCCTCTTCGGGTGGGTCCCGGGCGCCGCGCCGGACGGCAATCCTCATGAGGCGCCCCAAGGTGGTGCGCGCGATGCGTTCGGTGCGCCCCCTCCTGGTCGTGGCGATCCTGGTGGCGGTGGCGGCCCTGGCGGTGGCGCAGCGCGGCGGCGAATCGGGCTTCGTGCCGGAGAAGGCGACCACCTGCTGGCCCTGCCACGAGTCGTGGAACCCTCCGCTCAGGTCGATGTACGACATCATCCCGCCCCCTTCCGCCGGGGCGTCAAGCGGCGCCGGCTTCGACTACACGGTCCGCATCCGCAACCCCTGGCTCGCCGACCTCACCTACCTCGAGCCGACCCTCGACCTCTCCGAGGCCCCCAGCCTCGCCTTCGCGGGAGGCCGGGAACCGACCGACGCGAGCGTGGACGGCACCCTCACCGTCAACCCCTCCACGCCGACGGAACCGCAGCGTGGCTTCGTCGTGGTCGAGGTGCCCGAGGGGGCAAGTTCGCTCCGCCTCACCCTCACCCCCGGCAGCTCCGACGCCGCGCTGGGGCCCGACCTCCGGATGCGCATCTTCCCGGGCGCCACCGCGCCGACCGGGTCGCCCGACACCGTCGTCAACGAGGCGGGACGCGGCGCCGCCGAGGTCTTCGAGGTCCCCGGCCCGGCCGGTTTCCGTTCACGGGGCTACGGCAACTGGACCGTGGAGGCGGAGTACCTCGCCGTGGACCCGGCGACGGGCACCGCGCAGCCCACCCCGGGAAGCTCCATCCCCTTCACCGTGCGCGCCGAGGCGCGGTTCGATGTGAGCGGCGAGTCGGCGCAGGTGCTCGCCCGCCGCACCCAGGTCGCCCCCGACGGCAGCTCGCTCTTCAGCTGGCACCTCCTGGCGGTGGGGGAGCCCGAGTTCGGGGAGTACGCCCGCCTGCGGGTCAACACCACGTCCTACTTCAAGCACCTGCCCTCGAGCGACGCCGACGACTACGGGAACTTCACCAAGTCGCTCGACGTCGCCGTGCTTGGCCGGGACGGCGGCGTTTTCCTCGAACCCCAGGGCCTCGTCATCGCCGCGCCGCAGACCGTCGTCGGGGTCTCGATGGCCCGCATCAGCGAGGCGGTCGGCTACGTCTCCGCCTTCCTCCTCATCGCCTCGGTGTGGACCGGCGGGATGTTCGGCAAGGCGAGCCGGCGCCAGCTCAACCGGATGTATGGAAGCGCCAAGCGGCGCGTCGCGTTCCACAACGTGCTCTCCTACGGGCTCACGGTTGCCGCCCTTGCCCACACGGTCCTGTTCGTGGTCGAGACCGATTACCACTGGACCGTCGGCCTCCTGCTCGGGGGCATCGGCATCCTGGCCATGCTGTTTCTGGGGGTCACGGGGGCGCTCCAGGTGCCGATGATCCGGCGCTGGAACTACGCCACCTGGCGCTGGAGCCACTACGGCCTCGCGGTGGCCGCTATCCTGTTCAGCGCCCTCCACATGGCCCTCGACGGGCAGAACCTCGCCAACTGGTTCCAGTGGGTGGGCTGGGAAGACCCGCTCGTTCCCAAGAACCTCGGGTAGCCGGCGGCCGGGCCCGACCGCGCTTCGACAACGGTTATCACAAGAGCCCAGGCTGGACCCGGCCATGCGAGCCTTCCTGTGTGTAGCGACCGTTGCCCTCCTCGCCCTGGGCGGCTGCATGGGCCTGTCCGGAGACGACGGCGGCGCGCCGCGCACCCGCGAGTTCACCTTCGTCGTCCCCGCGGGGACCGACCGCACCATCGAGCTCTACGAGAAGAACGGCGGCGAGATGATGCGCGTGGTCTTCGTCGGCTTCGAGACGCCGGGCCAGGACTCCCCCCGCCTCCCCAACCCGGAGATCCGCGTCCAGGAAGGGGACACCGTCATCCTCCACGTCCTCAACGAGAACCAGCTCGGCCACACCTTCCACCTGCACGGCGGGCTCATCCCGTGGGAGCAGGACGGCGTGGACTTCCTCACCCAGTTCCCCATCATGCCGGGCGAGGAGCACACCTACACCTTCCCCGACCTCAAGGCCGGGACCTACTGGTACCACTGCCACGCCGACGGCGCGCACCACATCGACCTGGGGATGTACGGCGCCTTCATCGTCGAGGAGCGCAACCCCTCGCACAGCTTCGACCGCGAGTACGTCGTGATGCTCGACGAGGCGGACACCTGCCACGTCCACGGCAACACCGACCCCATCACCAACCAGGAGGAGTCGGGCTCGTTCCAGAACGGCGCGCAGTGCTACTACCGTTTCCTCCTCGACAACCTGGCGCAGAACCGCATCGCCCAGACCACCGCCTCCTCCCTCCCCGACCCGGTGCGCGAGCAAGCCTGCGGGGTGCTCGCCATGCTCCCGGAGGAGCCTCCGGAGGCCAACCGCACCAAGCAGCAGCTCATGTCGCTCTACGGCTGCGCCGGGGAGCACGCCCACTCCAGCCCGCCCCTGCAGCAGGCCCCGCGGGAGTGGTGGTACGAGACCATGCCGGTCTACGCGCCGCTCTACAACGCCTACCTGGTGAACGGCAAGGCGTTCCCCGACACCCCGGTCTTCGCGGTGGAGGAGGGCGAGCGCGTCCTCTTCCGCCTCATCAACGCCGGCGGCCAGGTGCACACCTGGCACCCGCACGGCCACAACGTCCTGGTCACCCACAAGGACGGCTACGGGCTCTCGGCCCCCTACCGCGCCGACACCCTCGCCATCGCCCCCGGCGAGCGCTACGACGTCATCCTGGGGGCCGACAACCCGGGCCTCTGGATGGTGCACGACCAGAACGGCCTCGCCATGATGAACGACGACCAGCACCCCGGCGGCATGATGTCCTGCATCGCCTACGACGGCTTCCACGGTGTCGACGCCTTCGCGATGGAGCGCGCCCTCGACTGCAACCACGAAGGTGTCCGCATCCTAGGCGAGATGGGGCACGTCCACGGCGGCTAAGTCTAAGGAGGAGGTGGCCTGGGCGGCCGGGCGCGGCCGAAGGCCGCCCGGGGGTGC
>DATDQC010000177.1:0-5341 GCA_035292455.1 Thermoplasmatota archaeon | reverse complement strand
CCCTGCCACAAAGGCTTCGCAAAATGCCGCGAATGGCTTCGGGTGAAGACGCGCTGCCTCGGCCGCGAGCTGGCCAAGCGATGTCAGCCATTTGTCGGTCGGCTCGCCGACCGGTGTGTTCGGGTGCTTCCCGAGATGGACGTTCAACCACACCGCGGCCGCCTTCATGTGGACCCCCCAATGTCGGAAGATGTCCTGGCCGAGGTCTGCGGATTGGCGGGGCGCGGGCGCCATCACGATCTTGGGCAGCTGGCGAATCACACGTCGGGGACCGCGCCGCATGCCAAGAAGTCGCGCTCACCACGGAGGTGCTGGAACGGCCACACGAGGGCCGCTTGCGCATTGCGTCAAGAGTCGGCGTTTCTTTGCTCGCCTTGCCCTCTGGCGTGGGGACTGATGGACCAGGCCATGGTGGGAAACGAAGCTTAGCAGAGCGCTGCCTTGACGAGGGTTCGCGTTGCCGGCGGGTAGTGGCGGAGGTAGTCTCGCAGCTTGGCGCCATTGACGGATGCCAAGTGCTCGCGCCAGACATTCGACTTTGGTCGACCCTTGGCCTCCGCTGAGGAGTCCGCGTGCGCGAAGTCGAGAACGGTTTTTTCTGGATCACTCCAGACATAGCCCTTCCGCCGGACGAGGCCAAACCGTGCCATTTCAGCTCGCCACTTCAGGACCACGAAGCGCCGTCCGGCAATCGGTACGCCGTTGGGCCGGTAGAACGAGATACCACTTATGGGCGCGAGGATTCGGAGCCAACTTGGTTGCGAAGTCTTTGCGTGTCCCTCGCCGATGACCCACTTCAAAGTTCGTTAAGCACAGCACCCAGTATCGCCAAGGACCGAGGCGGGACCGGCTCGGATTGATGCGGTTTACGTGCCTCGCACGTAAAACTTCAAGTACGTACGTGTTTTGCACGTAAGCAAGCAGAAGAGGCTCGAGCACCCAATGGACGTCCGTGAGGTTCACGAACTGGTCGCCAACGGCCAGGTGGTCAAGGCGCCAAACTATCATGCCGGCAAGCGCGGAATCGGCTTCGTCCAGATTCTCTCGGCGCTCGAGAACTGCTACCATGTGGCGCCCGACGACCGGCCGCAGCACCCCAATGGGTGGTACGCCCTCGCCAACCTTCCCAACAAACGCCGCTTGCGCATCGACTTCAACGTCCTCGTGGACGACGCTGGCAATCTTCTCCTGGTCGTGACTGCCTATGACGCCTAGCAACCTGACCCAACCTTCGGACATCCATCCAACCCCCCGCGAATGGGCCGATTCCGTCGTGGCCCTGCGCAATCGCCTGATGCGAGAACGGAAGCGCGCGTTCCCGCCGGAAACCACGCGCAAGTGCCCGGTCTGTTCGAAGAAGGCACTCGAAGGCCGGGACGACCTGATGCGCGAAATCGTCGTTGGCTCGATGGCCTTTGTCCATCACAATCTGCATGGCGCCCGCTGCAAGAACTGCAAGAGCGAATTCTTGGAGTCGTACGAGGAGATTGCATTGGAAGAGACAGGCCCCGAACGCATGTTGAGCGACTACCTCGCCAAGGTCACGAGCGTTTCTGGCAAGAACCTTGGAACCTATTGGCCAAAGGATGTGGTCCGTGCCATGAAGTTGCACAGTCAAGATTCACTGCGTGTTCAAGTGCTGGGAGAGGACACGATGATTATCCAGCGCGAACACGGGCACGAATAGGAACGCCGGTGTCCGTGCCGGCTGCGTAGGCCTCAAACGCCAAGGCACGCTTCGTGCGGCCATGCCTGCCAAGAAGAGAGCGAAGAGGGCCGCAGGCAAGAAGGCCGCCAGCCGCAAGGGCGCCAAGAGGGCAGCCCCGGCGCGCAAGGCCGCGAAGCCGGCCCTCCTCGCAGGCGGCAACCCTCAGATCGTGAAGGCCGACGGCGACACCCCCGTGCAGGCCTACATCGCGGCCATGCCGGGCCGGAAACGCGACGTCGGGCGCCGCCTCGACGCGCTCATTGTGCGTAGCGTGCCCAATGTTCACAAGGCCGTGAAGTGGAACTCCCCCTTCTACGGCATCGAGGGGCAGGGTTGGTTCCTGTCATTCCACGTCTTCACGAAGTACGTCAAGGTGACCTTCTTCCGAGGCACCTCGCTTCGACCGGTTCCGCCTGGAGGTACTGGCAAGGATGCGCGCTGGATCGACATCCACGAGAACGATTTCGACGAGGCGCAGATGGCGGCGTGGGTCAAGAAGGCGGCGGCAATACCGGGCTGGGGCAAAGCGTAGGCGGCGCATCCGTGGACCCGATTCGAGCAATTGTTGTCGTTCGTCAACTGGTGCGAGTTTCCATCCCCCCTGCGGCCTACTTCTCTGCCACAGGCGACGCCGCGTCTCCGTCGCCCGTGGTCTACCTGCCCCGCATCCCTCTCCTCGGCCTCACGCTCACGGGCAGCTACCTCCTGGTCAAGCCGTGGGTCCAACGGTTCCGGGCGCGCCGAACCTCGCCGTGACCAGACGAAACCGATAAACCGCCGGTGTTGAATCGCCCGGCATGGCCAAGACCAAGGCGAGGCAATCCGCCAAGCAGCCGGCCGAGCTCGCGGACTGGCGCCCGCAGACCTTGGACAGGATGCGCAGGCTCATCGAGGAAGCAGACCCGGACGTGGTCGAGGAGGTCAAGTGGCGCAAGGCCTCGAACTCGATGGGAGGTGTCCCGGTGTGGTCCCGCGACGGGATCATCTGCACCGGCGAGACCTACAAGTCGGTCGTGAAATTGACCTTCTTCAGGGGGGCCGCGTTGAAGGACCCAACCAAACTGTTCAACTCCAGCCTCGACGGGGGCACCAGGCGCGCCATCGACATCGCTGAGCATGAGCGGGTCGACGCGGCCGCGTTCAAGGCGCTTGTCCGTTCCGCCGTCGCCCTCAATACCTCCGGCGGAAAGGCAAGGCCAAGGCGAGCTAAGTAGGCTACGGGATTCGCGCCCTCCCTGGACCGACAGTCAGGGTCCGACCCGACCTGCTGCTTGAAGAACGCCCGTCACCGTGCAGCCCCGTGGTCGAAGGACCCGAGTCAGCCGCAGCCGGGGACGACTCAGGTCCCCCCGACGCCCCGGAGGCCGACCGCGAGCTCGCCCTGCGCCGTCGGGAGCTTGAGCGCGAGTTCGAGGAGCGGCGTCGCCAGGCCAGACTCCAGGAGCGGCGCCTGCGGGAGAGCGTGGAAAGGGATCGGGCGGACTGGGAGCGTCACCGCGCGGAGCAGGCGAAGGTCCTCGCCGACCAGGCGGAGACCCTCCGCCGCCAACAGGAGAGCGTCCGGAAGCAGTCGGAGCTGAAGGCGCAGGCGCGCCAGGAGCTGTACGAGGCCAAGGCCGAGGTGGAGGGTGAGCGCGCGGGGTCGACGGCGGTGCAGGCGGAGCTCGAGCGGCGGGCCGAGCGCCTCGAGTCAAGATTGGGGCGGGTCAGGTCGCTCGCCACGTGGATGGCCGCCATCGCGCTGGCCGCAGGGTTGTCGTGGCTCGCTCTCGCCTCGGCCGCGGGGGCATCCTGGTCTCGCCCGGCGTCGTGGGTCGTTGCGTGCGCGACGATTGCCGTGGGGGCGGTCCTCTTGGTCAAGACTAGGAAGGTGTGACCCCGCTTAGGCCCCGTACTGTAGAAGGGGCCGCCCGGTTCTTTCCGCTTGAGAGTTTGCGAGCCTGCGCGGCAAACCTCTCAAGGAGGCTGTCGTCTACATGACCGAGTTCCACCGCATCTGGAAATAGCGCTTCCTGCTCCCCGACGAGGTGCTTGAGGACGCCTTGAAAGAGGAGCCGCGGCGCCAAGGGCGCAAGTGATGGCGGGGCGCAGGGCCTCCGGCCGGAGTCCGGCTGGGGGCGCGACGTTCTCGTTTTCGCCTGCGTTGGCGTGACGGCCTCACGCCAGCGGCTTCACGGCGCCCGACAGTTCGAGCAGGACGTTGGATTCGTTGCCGATGACCCAGGCGTCATGGCCGGCGGGAATGAGGGCGACGTCGCCGGGACCGAATTCCATGACGGTCCCGTCTTCGAGGCGGATTCCTTGCCTGCCGGAGAGGAAGATCTTCACGTGGGTCTTCTGGCAACTCGCGGTCTTGGCGATGGGTTGGACGTCCACGGACCAACGCCAACCCGGTTGCAGCGTCTCGCGGTTGAAGCTCAGGCCGCCCAGGTTCACGATCTGGAACCCGGTGCGCGAAAACGGGCTCTTGGAGTCGTCCGGGCTGTCGAAGTTCTTCTTGGTCATGCGGGGTTGGGCGATGTTCGTCGTCATGGGATTCACCTGATGCTGGGATTGGTGGAGGGGCGGTAGGAGAAAGGATGGCAAGGGAAAAGGAGGGAAGAGGGGGGATGAGACGGGGCCTCACTCGGCCGTGATGAAGTGGAGCGCCATGCGATGGCCTTCGCGTTCGAGAGGCACCAGGATGACGCGCGTCTTCACGGACTTGCCGTCCTTGCGTCGCCAGGTGACGGGGACCTGTGCGCCCACGCCTTGTTCCATGGCGTTCTGGTACGTCGACACGATCGTGGACTGGCTCTTGGCGTCCACGAACGCGCTCGTGAAGGAGCCGGCCACTCGGGCCCATTCCTGGGGGCTCGCGTATCCGAGCAGCGCTGCGAAACGTTGGTTGCACCACTTGTTGCCGTCGTCGAGGAAGATGTACATGGCTTGCGGCGATTCGTCGGCCATGGCTTGCAGATCGGCGGCGAGGGCGCGCAGTCCGGCGGCGTGGCCGTCCTTGCCCTGGCGGCCCTGGCCTGGCGGAAGGGCGTACTGGCTCGCGCCGAACCAGTCCACCACGACGGCAGGCTCGTCGCCCACGACCCACGCGTCATGCCCCTTGGGCAGGGACGTGACGTCGCCGGGGCCGGCGATGAACTCGGTGCCGTCATCCATGCGGATGGCGAGGCGGCCGGAAACGTGATACTGGAAGTGCGGGGCCTCGCAGCTGGCGGTGCGCGCGATGGCCTTCACGTCCTTGGACCAGCGCCATCCGGGCTTGAAGACGAGGCGGCCGACCTCACCGCCGGAGATCTTGAGGATCTCGGCGTAGCCCTTGGGGAACTCGCGGCGTTCATCGGGTTTCTGGAAGCTGCTGTGCTTCGTCGTCTGGGCGGTCATCTGGTTGGTTTGCTGGGTTTGGGTTGTTTGGGTTGCCATAGGGGCTCACCAACTCCACTATCGGCGGCGATGTCAAGGACCTGCCTGCCGCGAGGTGTGTGGTTCGCGTCATCCCCGGGGCGGCCTTGTCCAAAATCGCAAGTGCGGCGTCAAACTCTTGACACGATGGGTACCTCGACTTCCCGCTGCTATTCCAACGGTCAACCTCAAGGGTGAGCTCTCCGCGCGGGGGCCGGCGGCCTCACGGAAAAG
>DATDQC010000176.1:0-7017 GCA_035292455.1 Thermoplasmatota archaeon | reverse complement strand
AAGTCGCCCAACTCCCCGCCGTCCATATTCTCACGCGCGTCCACAATCGCCGCGTCGTCGTCGTGGTTGCAGCCCTTGCGTCACGCCTGCTGCTGGTCCTCATCGCCCTCTTGGTTTTCACGGGCAGCCTCACATCAGGCGGCCTCGTGGCCATCATGGCGGCAAGCGCCGTGTTGGCCGTCGTGGCTACCGCCGCGTGGAACACCTGGATGCGCGAGGCGCTCGACCCAGGGAGGTTCGGTCGCTTTTTCGCCTTCCGCCTTCAAATCGCCACGGTCATTGGCGCCTTCGCGCTCCTGGCCGGAGGGTGGTTCTTGCACGTCTGGGCCAAACGAGGGATGCCCAGCGACGGCTACGCAATCCTGTACCTGGGAGGCGCCGCTGCAGGGCTTGCCAGTGCCCTCGTGCTTTCCCGAACCCCGAATCCCCCGCCCGTCATGGCCGATGAGGGCCACCGCCGAAGCGCCACCCTCCTCATCCTGGAAACCCTGCAAACCCCAGGTAGCGGCTCAACCGTCCTGGGGCTCGGCCTTGCCGCAACCGCAATGTCGGTGGCGCTGCCCTTTACCGCCGTGTATCTGCTGCGCAGCTTGGGCTACTCCGTCCTGGCCGTCACCTTCCTGGCGTTGGCGAGCCAACTTGCCTACGTCGTCGGCCTTCGCGTCTGGGGCCGCGTCTCGGACAAGTACGGGAACCGGCCCGTGATGCAGATTGCGGCCGGCATGCTGACGGCCAGCCTATTGCTGTGGTCGTTCGCATGGCGAGGTAGCCCCGGTCTGTTCGCATACCTGGCAACCACCCACGTCCTCAGTGGGTTGGCGATTGGAGGCCTTGAGCTAACCACGGGAAACCTGCTCCTCAAGACCGCTCCGCGCCACAAGGTTGCCCCCCACCTCGCCGCATTCAGTTTGATGCGGGCTGCGATTGCGGGAGTCGCCACTGTTCTTGCGGGCTTGCTATGGGAAATCCTGGGACGGGGGCCGCTGGCCACTTGGAGTGTAGCTGGCGTGACTGTCGAGTTCAGGGGATTCCACGTCCTCGCCTTGTTGAGCGCCGCAGCCGCCCTTCTTGCGACCCGCATCCTTGGCCGGATTCCAGAGCCTGAAGCGGGCAAGGTTCCGGAGGTGGCGCGTGCCATGCGGCGCGAGGTCCAAATCCTGTCGTCGGTTGCTGGTATCCGGGCGTTCACGCACGTCTCCTCGTTCCTCGCGGAGGCCCTGCGCAGACCCCGCCGTCCCCGCAAGACGCAAACCCTCAAGCATCCCGGCGGATCCGGGCCATGACCGGCATTTCCCCCGCAAAATCCGCAAGGCGGGGGTGAACGCGATTCTCAAGCAAGGCGACCTCCGCCGGGCCAGTCGATGCGATGCCCATTTCATTTCCGTGCCTCCTCCGGACGGGTCCCATGCCCGAGGCGGCTGACTGCCCAGAGGAATCCACGGTGTGCAGGGTGCGGCGCCCGGATGTGGGCGACGGCGAGCAACTCTGGCTCGGCGTTGGCCACAGCGACCCCCACGGAAGCGGATTGCAGCAGCGGCACGTCGTTGAGGCCATCCCCTATGGCCAACACCCAGGCATCCGCCACGCCAAGGTCTTTCAGAGCCATCTGGAGCCCCGTCGCCTTGCCAACGCCCGGGGGCGTCACGTCGATTCGTTCCCGGTTGCGGCGCCAAGCCAAGGCCGCTGAGAATGCCGAAAGGTCCGTCTCGGCGTTACTGGTCACAGAAAAGGATGCCGACGCCGACCTCACCTCATGGCCACGGGATTCCAGCACTGCGGCCGCTTGGCTCAAGGCGACCGGGGGCACGGGAATCACCCACCTGCCGGGCTTTCCCCACAGGGCTCCCCCTTCCAGCACGATTCGATCAAAGCAACCCTGCAATGCATGGAGGGCCAATTCGCGTTCGGGCCTCCCGGTCACCAGGATGACCCGGACTCCGTTGCGGCGAAGCTGTTTGGCGCGCTGGATGGCATCTGATGAAAGCGTGGAGTCTTGACGAGTGAAGGTCCGGTCCAAGTCGGGGCGACGACGACCGTGCGGCCGGGCGGTGGAAGCGGCGCCAGGTCCTCCATTACGCCCTCCGACTTCGCTCAATGGCCTCCTCGATGAAGGTTGCCACGCGGGGAGCGGACTGTTGGACCGTGTAAGCGGCCAGGGCGACGTTCCCCGCCTCCCCCATCCGCTCCGCCATTTCGCGGTTCCCGAGCAATGCCTCCAGGCGGGCTGCCAGGGCCTCGTGGTCTTGTGGGGGGAACGTATAGCCGTTCACGCCGTCCTGGACGACTTCGGCGGAGCCGCACCCCGAGCTGATGACGCAGGGCTTGCGGTAGGCCCACGCCTCAAACGTCGTGAGGCCGAACCCTTCGATGTCGGACGGCAGCACAAGCACAGCCGCGCGTTGGTAGGCAGCGGTCACAAGGGTGTCGGAGAGCCACCCCGTGAAGGTGACGTTGGCTTCCACGCCAAGCTCGCGCGCCAAGGCTTCAAGTTTGGCGCGCCACTGGTCGGCCTTGCCAAGGCCCAACCCGCTTCCGCTGAGGGAAGAGAACGCACCGTTGCCGATGAAGACGGCGCGCGCTTTGGGATACTGGTGGCGGAGACTCGCCATGGCACGCACGAGCACATCCTGACGCTTGATGGGGTCCATCCGGCCAACGCACAGGATGACGGGCGTGTCGGGTTCCAGCCTGGCGAGCTCCTCGAAGGCTTGGACGCCGGCGGGAGTGGGGGTTGGCCAATCCTTGAGGTCCGTGTGGGGGTACTCTTGCAGAACCTTGCCACGAAAGCCGGCGTTGGTGAGCCCTTGCAGGTCGCGTCGTGTGCTGACCACCACGCCATCGAAATCCTCCATGAGACGCAGGACGAAATGGCGCGTGTAGCGGGGTATGCGTTGCGGGTCGAAGGGGACGTGCCAGCGCAGCACGGCGGGCGCCGTGAGGCCGATGATGGCGCCGACCTGCAGGAGCTGGAAGTCGTGGACATAGAGGGCGTCCAGGTCGGGTGCCTGGGCCATCATGGCGTCGCCCGTGGACCAGTTGTAGCGGGCGTAGAAGCGAAAATCCTCGATGTCGAACCGCTCCGCTTCCAGGCCATGCAGGTCGGCCCACAGCTTCTCCTTGGTCCGGGCGTAGGCGCGCATCTCCTCCTCGCCCAGCCGGAGGTGATGGATGTCGAGGTTGTATTCGTCCATCCGGACCCTTTCGGGGCCCTGGGGCTGCAGACTGAACCAATGGGCTTCGCGCATCCAGCCCGTGGCGTGCCAATGGCGCACGGTCTGGAGCACAAGGCGGCTCACACCGCCCGCGCTGACGTGGAACCCGCCTTCCTTGATGTGGATGCGTTTTCCCAGGACGGCCGCGCTCGGCGTCAGGGTGTAGGGTTCGTTGCCTACGCGAATGAGCGGTGTCTGGGTTGAGATGCCGATGCGGAGCTGTTTCATGGCCCAGCCTCGCTGACGCTGGGCATGGACTTTGGAGGCACGGCGCTCACTATGCCGGAAGGGGGCAGGCGGCTTCCGCGTCGGTGGGGGCCGACGGCGGGGTGGCGGTCCAAGGAGAGGCGGCCAGGTTCACGGGCGTCCTCCCACGGCGCAGGGGCGGACCTTGCAACGGCGGCGGTACGGCGGGGGGCCGAGAAGGGCCCAAGGTTTGCCCACGACGGGGCACAGGGGGCTCATAGGTTGGGGAGAGGGGCATCCGTCAAAGCGTTGCCGGCTGGACGAACCGTGGGGTCCGACAAAGGCGCACCAGCGGACATTTTTTATCCCGCGCACCGCAAACAGATAGCGTGCCAGGTCTGGTCCTCGCCTCCAAGAGCCCGCGCCGCGAGGTGCTGCTGCGCTACGTCGCGCCGGAGTTCACGGTGGACCCGGTGCCGGTCGAGGAGGTCGCCCCGCGCGGCCTCGCCGTGGGGGAGGCGCTCGAGGTCATCGCCCGCAAGAAGGCCCTGGCGGCCGGCGCCAAGTACCCCGGCGAGTGGGTCCTCGCCGCCGACACCGTCGTGGTGTTCCACGGCGAGCTCATCGGCAAGGCGCGCGACGAGCCGTCGCTGCGGCGCCAGCTCGCCATGCTCATGGGGGAGACCCACCAGGTCTGGACCGGCCTTGCCCTGGCGTGGAACGGCGCCGCGGTGGACGGCCAAAGCGCCGTCTCCGCCGTCCACATGGACCGCCTCCCGGTCGCCGTCCTCGACGCCTACGCGGTGTCGGAGCAGTGGTACGGCAAGGCGGGCGGCTACGGCATCCAGGATCCCCTCGTGCGCCCCTTCCTCCACGTCAAGTCGGGGCCGTGGTCCAACGTGGTGGGGCTTCCCCTCAAGGCGACCTTCGACCTCCTCCGGAGGAACAACGTCCCCTGCCGCGAGCCCCCCACCGAGGAGTGGCTCCAGCAGAACAACCCCTTTTAAGCGGCGGTGGGTGGGGCCGCTGCCATGCGCCGAATGGGCCTCCTTGCCATCCCGCTCCTCGTCCTCGCAGGCTGCTTCGGCGGCAGCCGCCCCGACTACGAGGGCATCCAGGGCGACGCCGTGGAGGCGGCGCTCCCGCTCCTGGCGCAGGACCACGGCAGCGACGACGGCCACCTGGAGGCCGCCCTCCACAACGGCTCCTTCAACCTCGAGGAGGTCGGCTACCACAACGGTGTGGACGAGTCGGGCGACCCCGACGCCATCCCTCCCGCGGGCTATTACACCGAGCTCGTCGTGAAGGGGGACTACGCCTACCTCGCCCGCATGAGCGCCGACGGCTCGTACGGCGGCTTCGTCATCCTCGACGTGCGCGACGTCGCCCATCCCATCAAGATCGGCGAGTACCGCGGCCAGGGGCTCAACGACATCGAGGTCAACGACGACCAGACCCTGGCGTTCCTGGCGACCCAGCGCGGCACCATCGAACAGATTGCCGGAGGACTCGCCGCGACGCAGGACCCCACCAGCGTCCTCTCCCGGGGCATCGTCGTGGTGGACATCTCGGACAAGACCAACCCGACGCTCGCCGGCTTCCTGCCGATGCCCTACAACGGGCCCCACACGCTCACCTACGTCAACCACCCCGACGGCAACCAGTACCTGGTCGCCTGCACCTACGACCTCACCCGCAACACCATCCCCTCCTCGACCGCGCCGTCGCCCATCGCGGACTACACGGTCGTCCCGTTGACGCAGCGTCTCTTCGTCTACCAGATTGCGGCGAACCCGGTTCCCGGGGCGCCCGGCGCGGGGCTCGTCCTGGTGAACTCGTTCGCGATCATCGAGCCCGCCCCGGCCGGCCGCCTCTTCCTGCCCCACGACGCCGCAGTCGAGGTGCGCGGCAATGAGACGCTCCTTCACGTCGCCTACTTCGACAAAGGCGTCCACATCCTCGACTTCTCGACCCCCGCCCAGCCGCCCCTTATGGAGCTCGGGACCGGCTACACCGAGTTTGCCCCCTCGAAGCTGAACGCCATCCACCAAGTCCGGCCGTTTGCCGCGCCCATCGACGGCCACCACGTCCTCGCGGCCGAACCCGAGGTCATCTCGGCCACCGACGAGACCGGCTACATCACCTTCCTCGACACCGCTGATCCCGCCCACATCACGAAGCTTGGACACTGGACGCTCCCGGGCGACCTCGGCGTGCAGGGACTGGAGTTCAGCCCGCACAACCTCGACACCTTCGACGGCAAGGTGGCGCTCGCCCACAACCACGCCGGTCTCTGGATCATCGACGTCTCCGACGGCCGCAACCTGGCGGAGCCCAAGACCGTGGGGTGGTTCATGGCCACGCCGGAGCGCGAGTCCCCGGTCAAGATGCAGCCCTACTTCTGGGGCGTCTTCGAGGAGAACGGCTACCTGTTCGCGAGCGACGAGGCCACGGGGCTCCACATCCTGCGCTACACCGGGCCGTAGGCTGACCGCAGGCCAAACCCTTTGACGAGGGGGTGCCTCGAGCCCCGTGATGGCCATCCTGCGGGTCACCGTCGTCGGGAGCGGCACCATGGGCTCCGGCATCGCCCAGGCCTTCGCCTCGGGCGGCTTCCAGGTCACCCTCAACGACGTGGACCGCGCCGCGCTCGAGAAAGGGCTCGCCCGCATCCGTACTCCGCTTGAGAAACGCGTGGCGGAGGGGAAGATGGCCAAGCCGGAGCTCGACGCGCTCCTCGGACGCATCCGCCTCGAGGCCGACCTCGGCAAGGCGGTCGCGGAGGCGGACCTCGTGGTGGAGGCGGTCTTCGAGGACCTCAAGGTCAAGACCGACCTGTTCAGGCGCCTCGACGCCGCCTGCCCCGCCACGACCCTGCTCGCCACCAACACCTCGAGCCTCTACGTCAAGGACCTCGCCGCCGCGACCCAGCGCCCCGACCGCGTCGTCGGCTTGCACTTCTTCTTCCCCGCCGCCGTCAACAAGCTGGTGGAGGTCGTGAAGGGCCCCGCCACCTCGGGCGAGGCCGTCAAGGCCGTCATGGAGGCCGCCAAGCGCTCCGGCAAGGTCCCCATCGAGACCGCCGACGCCCCCGGCTTCTGCGTCAACCGCTTCTTCGTGCCGTGGGTCAACGAGGCGTGCCGCCTCCTCGACGAGGGCGTGGCGGACATCCCCACCATCGAGGCCGCCGCCAAGGAGGCGTTCGGGATCACCATGGGCCCGTTCGACCTCATGAACGCCACCGGGGTCCCCATCAGCCTGCACGCCCAGACGACGCTCCACCGCGAACTCGGGGCGTTCTACGAGCCGGCCAAGGCCCTCAAGGCGCAGGTGGAGGCCAAGAAGGAGTGGGATCTCTCAGGAAAACCCCAGGACGCCAAGAAGGCGGCCGCCGCGTCCCGTCTCCGGGGCGTCGTCTTCGGCATCGCCTGCCACCTCGTCGAGGCCAAGGTCGCAACGATTCGCGACACCGACCGCGGCGCCACCATCGGCCTGCGGTGGGCCAAGGGCCCCTTCGCAATCATGAACGCCCTCGGCGCCGGCAAGGCCCTCGCCGAGGTCCAGGCGGTCGCCACCAAGTGGGGCAAGGCGTTCCCCGTCCCCAAGGCGCTCGAGGCGC
>DATDQC010000175.1:0-2707 GCA_035292455.1 Thermoplasmatota archaeon | reverse complement strand
CGCCGCAGCGCGTCGTCGGACCTCTCTTCGGCGGGCGGCGCAGGCTTGGGGGCGGTGCTGCCGCGCTGGGCGCGGAACGCCTTCAGGAGCTCGTCGGTGGGCTCCCCCTCCCGCCTTTCGTCCTGGTCGTCCAACGCTTGTCCCAAACTCCCGCACCTCATGATGCTTTGGAGATGGCCTCCGGGGCTCCCAGGAGAGCGTCGGCAAGCCTTTTATGAATCCCAGGGTGGAAGCGGCACGGTGGACCAGGCAGCCCGTGGCAGCACCATCCGCCCCCGGCGGGACGACGCCGTCTCCAGCGTCATGGGGACGGTCTTGATGCTCTCCATCACCGTCTCCATCTTCGGCGGCCTCAGCTACTGGGTCCTCAACGAGTTCAACGGCGACGCGGTGGCCCCGCGGGCCAGCCTCGCCATCGCCAGCACCGACTCCGGCTACGTCGTCACCCACGCAGGGGGCGAGCCCGTGCAGGTCTCGGACGGCACGCTCTACGTCAACGTGGACGGCGCGCAGCAGGCCATCCCACTCACCAGCCTGGTGGGAGACAGTTGCGGGACGCTGCCGTCGGGCGCCACCCAGTGGACCATCGGCGAGTCGCTCTACATCACCTGCTACGCCAAGAAGGTGTACGGCGACACCGTGACCGTCGGCGGCGTCTTCCTGGTCGCCTCCAACGCCGTGCTGGCCGAGGACGGCGTGCGGGGCACGGCGTGCAGCGACACCGACGCGCCCAACGTCCAGGCCTGGCTGCGCTCCCCCGCCGACGTCACCACCGCGACGGTTGGCGCCGTCACGGTCACCACCACCATGACCGACGACTGCAGCGGTGTCGACACCACCACCAACCCGACGCTCCACTACCGCGTGAACGACGGCGGCAACCCCGCCTACACCAGTGCGGGAGCCATGACCCGCACGACCGGGACGACCTGGCAGGGATCCATCAACGGCCCGGTGTGGTCCGCGCAGGGTGGAAGGACCCTGGAGTACTACGTCGCTGGACAGAAGGACCTCGGCGGCAACGTCCAGGCCAACACCCCCAACGACGTCCAGAGCGACCTGGTGCAGACGGGCTGCGGCGCCGACACCAGCCCCCCCACGGTCCAGGCCTGGCAGCAGTCGCCGGCCAACGTGGACCGCCTCACCACCGGTGCCGTCACGGTGACGGCGACCTTCACCGACGCGTGCTGGGGTGTCGACACCGCCACCAACCCGACACTCTACAGCCGCCTCAACGACGGCAGCAACCCCGCCTACGCAAGTTCCGGGGCCATGACGCGCACCACCGGCACGACCTGGCAGGGCACCATCGCCGACCCCACCTGGGCGCTGCAGGGCGGCAAGACCCTGCAGTACTACGTCGCCGGCCAGCGCGACCTCGGGAGCAACGTCCAGGCCAACACCCCCAACGACGTCCAGAGCGACCTGGTGGACGCCACCTCGCAGGCCGCCTACGTCGGCGCCAACGCCGCGACGACCGGCACGGTCACGAACTTCGCCAACGCCCAGTCGGCAAGCGACGGCAACGCCGAGGCGAGCCTCATCGAGGGGGTGAGCGCCAACCCCACCACCCTGACCCTCTCGGGGACCAGCCCCACGGGCTCGAGCGGCGTGGCCAACGTCGGCAACGCCCTTGCCGACGACGGCAACGTCGCCCGACTCGATGTCCTCAACGACCGGCTCGACGTCTCCGGGTTCACCGTCCCCGGCGGTGCCACCGGCATCTCCTCCGTCACCATCGGCTTCGAGGGCAAGAAGCGCTCGGGCACGAGCGGCGACCCCCAGGTCACCCTCTCCTACCTGGTCTCCGGTGTGGCCGGCGGGACGACCCGCGTGGTGACCCTGAGCTCGACCGCGACCGAGCAGGAGTTCACCCAGGTCGTCACCGGCGACCGCGCCTGGACCGTCGCCAACGTCAACGCCATGACCGTCCACATCCTCCGCAACAGCGCCGACTCGGGCTTCCAGGACGCCGACGTGGACCACGTCTACGTCATCGTGACGTACACCACGAACACCTACGCCATGTCCATCGAGTTCACCTGGTCCGGCGTCCCCGCCGGGACCACCAACGCCCTGGACCTGCGCTACCGCACCACGACGGACACCTTCAACGCCCAGGTCTGCCAGGACGCCAGCCCGACCTGCGGGACCTGGACGACGCGCGGCACCACCCTCAACTCGGCCTCCCTCACGGCGTGGAGCTACGTCCTCACCGCGGCGGAGTACAACAGCGGCTCCCCGCGCGTCCGTTTCTTGGACGTGACGCCGACCGGGACCTCGCAGGGCAGCCTGTTCCTGGAGTACGCTCGGGTGGTGACGACGTGAAGGCGAACCGCGCCCCGCGCCTCCGCCAGGCCGACGAGGCGGTCTCCAGCGTGGTGGCCGCCGTCCTCCTGTTCGCCCTCTTCACCACCGCCTTCGCGCTGTGGACCCTCACCACGCTGCCGCAGTGGATTGCCGACCGCGAGGAGCGCCACATGGAGACCGTGAAGGAGCGCTTCGACACCCTGAAGGCCGGCCTCGATGCGGTGTCGGGGACCGGCTCCACGGCGCCGGTCTCCGCCCCCATCCCGCTCGCCGCCGAGAAGGTGGCGTTGCTGCAGCGCTCGCCCGCCACCGGGCGGCTCGCCTTCGTGGACGGCCTCTCCGCCACCGCCTCCTTCACCAGCCCGGAGCTTTTCCTGGTGGGCGGGCAGGCGGCGGG
>DATDQC010000174.1:0-2354 GCA_035292455.1 Thermoplasmatota archaeon | reverse complement strand
GAACGCCCACGACGCCGAGGCGGACGCCCGCGCCATGATCGAGGTCCTGCGCCACCAGCGAGCCAAGCACGCCGACCGGCTCCCCACACGGCTTGAGGAGCTTCTCGAACCGGTGCGCGAGCCCCTCGACCGCCAGGGACGGTTCTACTTCGACCACCTGGGCACCGTCCGCTTCGGCTTCGGCCGCCACCGCGACCGCCCCGTGAACGAGGAGCCGCGCTACCTGGCGTGGGCGGCGACGTCGTTTGGCGACGAGGAGGTGCGGACCTGGGCTCGTCGTCTCCTGACCGCGAGCACCTCCACCCTCAAGCCTTAAGTGGACGCCTGCATGGAAACGGCCGTGGCGCACCCCCTGGGAGGCCCCGAGCTCAGCGCGAAGCCGCTTGCCGAGCACGGCCTCGGAGAGAAATACGCCGGGAGCCGCCACGTCGGCACCCTACCCATGGGGTGCATCCAGTGCCGCGAGGGGGCCAAACTGGTCCTCTTCATCACGGGGCTGTGCGACAAGGAGTGCTTCTACTGCCCGGTGAGCCGCGACAAGATGTACCGCGACGTCATGTTCGCGAACGAGAGGGCCATCCACCTCGGCGACTGGGACGCCGTGGTGGACGAGTGCAACCTCATCGGCGCCAAGGGGGCCGGTATCACCGGGGGCGACCCCATGGTGGTCCCCGCCCGCGTCGAGGAGTCGCTGCGGGTCCTCAAGGCCCGCTTCGGCCCCTCCTTCCACACCCACCTCTACACCAGCTGCTCCTTCGACCTCGCCTGGATTGCCCGCCTCAAGGCCGCCGGCCTCGACGAGATGAGGTTCCACCCCGAGGTCCGGGACTACGCCCGCATGGAGTCGTCGTGGCACCACGCCGCCATCCGGGAAGCGGTGCGGGTTGGACTCACGGTCACCATCGAGATCCCCTGCATCCCCGGCAAGGCCGACGAGATCCTCGCCCTCGCCCACTACCTCGAGAAGGTGGGGGCGCACGGGCTCAACCTCAACGAGCTCGAGTTCAGCGAGCCCAACATCGCCAACCTCAAGCGGTTCGGCTACCAGCCCGCCAACGACGAGACGCAGAGTGTTGCGGGGAGCCGCGACACCGCCCTTGACGTCCTGGCGCGCTGGAAGGCGGCCGGCTCCCGCTTCACGGTCCACTTCTGCTCCAGCCCCTACAAGGACGCCATCCAGCTCATGCAGCGGCTGCGGCGGCGCGCCGAGCGCACCATGCGCCCCTTCGATGAGCAGGGCGAGGAGGGCACCCTCCTGTTCGGGGTCATGCGCCCCCGCGACGGCCGCCCCGGAGAGTTGGCCGAGAGGCTCCGCGCCGAGTACGAGGTCCCCGCCGAATGGGTGGTTGTCCAGGGCCCCCATGTCGAGACCGCGCCGTGGGTCGCCGAGGAGTTGGCCGCGGAGCCCGGACTCCTCGAGCGGCTCGGATGCGAGGCGTGGCTCAGCGAGGTCTACCCCACCGCCGACCGCCTCGAAGTGGAGAGGACCCCGCTTCCCCTGGTGGACCGGGGCGCCGAGGCGGCCTGAGGGCGCCCCGCCTCCTTTTTCATCCGCCTTGCGGCTCCTCCTTCCGTGGCGCGCATCCTGGTCACCGACCCCCTCGACGCCGAGGGGCTCGCCCTGCTGCGCGCACGCGGCCACGAGGTCGTGGAGACCCGCGACGACGGCGCCAAGGCCCGCGAGGTCCCCAAGGCCGAGGCGTGGCTCCTCCGGAGCGGCACCCGCATCACCGCCCAAGACATCGCCGCCGCCAAGCGGCTGCGGGCCATCGGCCGCGCCGGGGTCGGAGTGGACAACGTGGACCTCGCCGCCGCCACCCAGCGCGGCATCGCGGTCTTCCACGCCCCCACCGGCAACATCACCTCCGCCGCCGAGCAGGCGTGGGCCCTGATGCTGGCGTGCGCCCGCCGGGTCCCCGAGGCGGACCGCAGCATGAAGGAGGGGCGCTGGGCCCGCAAGGACCTCGAAGGGGCCGAGTTGGCGGGGAAAACCCTCCTCATCGTCGGCCTCGGCCGCATCGGACGGATGATGGCGCGCCGCGCCCAGGCCTTCGAGATGCGGACCATCGGCCACGACCCCTTCGTCACCCCCGAGGCGGCCAAGGGGTTCGGCGTGGAGTGGGTGGCCCTCGAGGAAGGCCTTTCCCGCTCGGACATCGTCACCCTCCACACCCCCCTCACGCCGCAGACCCAGAACCTCCTCGACGCGCGCCGCATCGCCCTGCTGCGGCCCCGCGCCATCCTGGTGAACGCCGCACGCGGCGGCCTCGTCGAGCCCGCGCCCCTGCTCGAGGCCCTGGAGTCCGGGCGCCTGCGCTCCGCCGGCCTCGACGTGTGGAGCGACGAGCCCCCCA
>DATDQC010000173.1:0-5841 GCA_035292455.1 Thermoplasmatota archaeon | reverse complement strand
GTCGGCGTTGAAGATGTCGACCCAGATGCCGCCCCCTTCAATCTGGTTGCGGGCGAGGACAATCTGGGTGTGGTGGACGTGGGCGGCCTCGAGCGCCTCAACGGTCTCGCTCGACGCGGTGCGGTCGTCGCCGGCGTGGTTCTCGTCCTCGTACCGCAGGCCGTAGCCTTCGGGGTCCACGAGGATGTTGTCGGTGAAGGCCACACTGGTCCAGCGGTCGCTGTGGTCCTCGTCATGGCGGGAAAGGCGGGTCGCGTTGTCGCCGTGGTAGTGGCTGTGCGGGGCGAAGAAACCGGTGCCGTGGTGGTGGCCATGCAGGTCGAGGTCCACCGAGCCGTAGAAGGTGTTGTGGTGGAGGAGGCCCTGGTTGAAGCCGTCCACGTTGGCCACCAGGAGGTCGGGCGCAAGGAGCAGCGTCGTCTCCAGGACGGTGTCGAACAGGTCGTTCGCTTCGCGCGGCCCGACGACGTTGTTGCGGAACTCGCCGTCGTAGTGGCGAAGCTGGCCGATGACGCTGATCTTGTTCAGTTCCAGGAGGCCGCCGGTGGCGTAGCCGGTGCGCGCGACGTTCTCGTTCACCCGCAGGTCGCGGATGTAGTTGTGGTGGACCCAAAGGCACTGTCCGTTCCAGTTGAGGCTGAGTTGGCCGTCGATGTAGTTCTCCTTGACCTCGACGCAGGCGTCGGTGTCGAGGAGTTCCAGGGCCCCGGTGACGTCGAGGCCCGTGATGACGTAGGGGTCCTCCATCGTCCCTGCCCCGGAGCGCACGCCGTTCGAGGGGGTGAACGCGCGGTCCCCGTCGAGTGTGATGCTGGAGACGCGCTCCAGCCCCTGCCCCGAGGACGGCACCGTGCCGTTCGCGGCGGGGAAACGCGGCCGGTCCATCCCGGTCTGGGCGTGGGGCCCGTCGCCGGCGGCTCCGCCGTGCAGCGCGTGCTCGTCGGCGCCCGCCGCGCCGTCGTGGCCGTCGTGGAGACCATTGTCGGCCGACCGCTCGTGGACGCCGTGGAGCGCCTCCGCGTCGTCGGCACCCCCGTGGCCGCCATGGAGGTGGCCGGCAAGCCCGGAAGAATCCAAGTCCGCTGTGCGGTCGAGGAGCGGGCGGATGGCGTAGCCGCCGGCGGCGCCGGCGAACACCACGGCGACCAACGAGACGAGGAGCCAGGTCTTCATGTGAACCCCGTCCCGTACGACCCTTGCGGCTTACTTAAGGAGCCTAGTCGTTTTGGGAAAAAGCGGGGACGCCGCCGGGGAAGGAAAGGGGATTGGGAAGAAGGGAAAGGGGGAGGACGACGCAGAGCGCCGTTCAGGCCCGAAGGTTGGGGTGGTCGTGCGGATGCCCCTCGTCCTCGTCGCCCGAGGCTTCGCCGCCGGGGCGGTTGGCGACCGATTCGTCGTACCAGACCGGGTTGGGGATGGCGCCGAAGTCGTTGCCCTCGACGCTCCAGAACACCTTCTCGTCCATCTGCTGGGCGTAGACGCCGTACTGGAAGCCGCCCGCGGTGTTGTCCGCGATGGTGATGTTGGCGTCGCGCACGTAGTCGAGGACGATGGCGGCGGGCTCGATCTCCGGATAGAACAGGAACGGCGCCAGCCCCCCGAGGACGTCGGTGGGGTCGTCGCGTTCGGGCGCGGCCACGAAGGCCAGGGTGTTGCCGCGGATCTCGACCTGCGCCTCCTTGCCGGCCCACAGGCAGATGCCGGCGTTGGGGCGGTAGTTGGCCCAGAACAGCGGGGTCTCCCCAAGGAGCCCGCTGTCGTCGCGCTCCTTCACGGTCACCTGGTTGTCGGCGAGGGTAAGTGTTCCCAGGTTGCGCTCCAGGTGGTACTCGTCGTCGGCGCCGAAGATGTCGATCCAGATGCCGGCCCCCTCGACGGTGTTGCGGGAGATCTCCACCAGGACGTGGTGGACGTGGGCGCCCGTGAGGACCTCGAGGTCCTCGGAGTTGGCCTGGCGGTCGTCGCCGGCGTGGTTCTGGTCGTCGTAGAGGAGGCCGTAGCCCTTCTCGTCCACGATCT
The DNA here is from genome assembly GCA_035292455.1 of Thermoplasmatota archaeon. GTDB lineage: Archaea > Thermoplasmatota > E2 > JACPAO01 > JAHFTW01 > DATDQC01. The sequence continues at coordinate 3,822 of DATDQC010000173.1, read as the reverse complement.
TGTTGTCGGTGAAGGCCACACTGGTCCAGCGGTCGGTGTGGTCCTCCTCGTGGTTGGCGAGCTTCGTCATGTTGGCGCCGTGGTAGTGGCTGTGCGGGGCGAAGAAGCCGGTGCCGTGGTGGTGGCCGTGGAGGTCGAGGTTGACCGAGCCGTAGAAGGTGTTGTGGTGGATGAGGCCCTGGTTGAAGCCGTCCACGTTGGCCACCAGCACCTCGGGGCCGATGAGCGGTGTCGTCTCCAGGACGGTGTCGAAGACGTCGGACGGCGTGAAGGGCCCGACGACGTTGTTGCGGAACTCGCCGTCGTAGTGGCGAAGCTGGCCGATGAAGGTGATCTTGTTGAGCTCCAGGAGGCCGCCGGTGGCGTAGCCGTCGCGCGGGATGTTCTCGTTCACCCGCAGGTCGCGGATGTAGTTGTGGTGCACCCAGACGCACTGCCCGTTCCAGTTGAGGCTCAACTGGCCCGCGACGTAGTTCCCGGTGATCTCGACGCAGCCGTCGGTGTCGCCGAGGTAGAGGTCGCCGGTGACGTAGTAGCCCGAGATGACGAAGGGGTCCTCCATCGTGCCGGAGCCGGAGCGGACACCGTTTGCGGGGGCGAAGCCGCGGTCGGTCTCGACGTCGAGGAAGCTGACCTCCTCCAGGCTCTTGGCGTCCTCGGCGGAGGGGACCGAGCCGCTCGCCTCGGGGAAGTGGGGGCGCTGCATGCCGACCTGGGCGTGGGCGCCGTCGCCGGCGTGGCCGCCGTGCAGGGCGTGCTCGTCGGCGCCGGCACCGGCCCCGAGCAGGCTGCCGCCGTCGCGGAACGCGACGAGGGTGACGCCCGCCACGGCGGTGGTGCCAAGGAGGGCGGCGATGACGAGGCTGGCAAGGAGGGGGGTCTTCATGGTGTCGTGCTCCAGCTCTGGAGGGAACCCCTCCTGGTGCTTACTTAACCTCATTGGTGGCCCTGTCGGATTGGGACCAGGGGCGCCTCACCTTGGGCCGCCGGCCTACCCTTTATCAACGCGCCTTCGGTCGCCGCCTCACCGGGAAAACCATGGCCGCCAAGATCGTCCACATCGTCGGAACCGGGACCATCGGGGAGCCGCTCATCGCCCTCTTCGCGGACAAGCGGGCCGAGCTGGGCATCGACGAGGTGACGTTCAACAAGCGGACGCCGCAGTACACCGACCGCGCCAAGATCCAGGACCTCATCCGGCGCGGCGCCCGCCTCGCCACCGGCGACGACCAGAAGGCCAAGTTCAAGGAGCTCGGGATGGAGGTCGCCTACGGCACCGAGGAGGCCATCCGCCGCGCCACCGTCGTCATCGACTGCACGCCCGAGGGCGCCGGCCTCGAGAACAGGAAGAAGTACTACGAGAAGGCCGACGCGCCGGGCCGCGGCTTCATGGCGCAGGGCTCCGAGTTCGGCTTCGGCAAGCCCTACGCCCGCCACCTCAACGAGAGGGCCATTGACCCCCAGAAGGACCGCTTCACCCAGATCGTCTCCTGCAACACCCACAACATCGCCGCCGTGGTCAACGCCGTCGGCCTGCAGGGCGGCAAGGACAACCTCGCCGAGGGCAACTTCGTCTGCATCCGGCGCGCCAGCGACGTCTACGAGGACAAGTCGCTTGGCGGCCCAGAGGTCGGGAGCCACAAGGACGAGCGGTTCGGGACCCACCACGCCCGCGACGTCTGGCACCTCTACCAGACCCTCGGCCTCGACCTCAAGCTCTTCTCGTCCGCCATCAAGGTCCCCACCCAGTACATGCACACCCTCTACTTCGACCTCCGCGTCAAGCGGCCGGTGACGAAGGAGGAAGTGAAGCGCCGCTTCGAGACCCTCCCCAGCCTCGCCGTGACCCACAAGAAGTCCGCCAACTCGGTCTTCGCCTTCGGCCGCGACCACGGCTACCACGGCCGCATCCTGAACCAGACCGTGCTCGCGCTGCCGACCCTGAGCGTCCTCGACGGCGGCAAGCGTGTGGTCGGCTACTGCTTCACGCCGCAGGACGGCAACTCGCTGCTGTCGAGTGTCGCCATGACGCTCCGGTACCTCGACCCGAGCGGGTGGGAGGAGAAGATCCGCATCTTCGACCGCTACCTGTTCCGGGAAGTGTGAGGTGGCCGCTCCGGCGCCGCAGGGCCGCGCGGCGTCGCAAGCCCGGCAGGCGTGGGACCGCCTGGCCTCCTGGCGGCCCGACCGCATCCAGACCCTCTCGTTTCTCCTGGGCGCCACCCTCATCACCCTCCTCATCGCCTTCCTCATCAAACGGCCCTGCCTGGTCGAGCCGTGGGACGGAACGCAGTACGAGAAGGCCTGCTACAACGAACTGCAACCGCTCTTCTACCTGCGGGGATTCAACCTGGACCCCATTCCCGTCCCCTACGTGGAGTCGTTCAACGAGTACCCCGTGCTGACCGGTCTCTTCCAGTACACGATGGCAACGATGTCGTGGGACGCCAACTCCTTCTTCCTCGTGAACGCGGTGGGTCTTGGCCTTCTCGCCCTGGCCACGACATGGGCCCTCACCGGCTTCGTCCGCGACGGCGCCGTCCCCGCACCCCGCATCCTGCTTTGGGCACTCGGTCCTCCGCTTGCCCTCTACGCGTTCAGCAACTGGGACCTCCTGGCAACCTTCCCCACGGTGCTGGGCCTCCTCATGTTCCGGCGCAACCGCATGGCCGCTTCGGGCGTCCTCCTCGGCCTCGGCGCCGCCGCGAAGTTCTACCCCGTCTTCTTCCTCCCCATCCTCGGCCTTGCCGTGCTCCGGGACGAGGGGCGCTTGGGCCGCCGCTCGTGGGCTTTCGGCCTGGGTGCCGTGGGGGCCCTGGCCGCGACCAGCGTGCCGTTCCTTTTCGCCAACCGGGACCTCTACCTGGAGAGCTTCACCTTCCATGCCCACCGCGTCTTCAGCTTCGAGACGCTGTGGAGCGTCCTCGCCCACTACGGCCCGCAATGGGGCCACCCGGGTTGGGACGACTTCTTCCTGAGCGGCGCCTTCTCGAAATGGAGCATGGCCTTCACGCTCCTCGGGGTCGGAGGCCTCGCGGCGCTGGCGTGGTTTCGGCGCATCGAACCGGTGGCAGCGACCTTTGGCGCCACGCTGGTCTTCCTGCTGGCCAACAAGTTCTACAGCGTCCAGTACGGCCTCTGGGTGCTGCCCTTCCTCGCCATGCTGCGGGTGCCGTGGTGGCGCGTCGGCCTCTGGCTGGTGGCGGACTACCTGTTCTTCCGCGCCTTCTGGCCGCTCCAACTCCATCTCGGGGAGAGCCCGGACGTCTGGGAACCCTACTTCCGCACCCTCTCGTGGACCATCGCGCTGCGGACCCTGGCGCTGCTGGTGCTCCTCGAATGGGTGGTGCGCCCCGCCTGGCAGCGTCGGACCCTGACCGCGGCTCCCGCCGCAGCCGAACGGGTCGCCGAAACGCCGTGACGAACCGGCAAGCCCTTCAGGGTCCGTCCGGGTTTGCGCCCCGTGGCCGTCCCGGGCTTCGAGAAGGGCCGCTACGGGCCGGGGTTGGAGCGCCGGCTCTACCCCATCGCGACCTTCAACAGCCTGTGCGCCCGGCCGCTGTCGTGGCTCCTGGCCCTCCTCGGGTTCACCCCCAACCTGGTGAGCCTCCTGTCGCTCGCGGTGTCGGGCTTGGCACTGTGGCGCATCGCCGACGGGGCGTGGAGCCCCCTCGTGCAGGGCGCCCTCCTCCTCCACCTTGGACTCCTCCTCGACCACGCCGACGGCCAGGTGGCGCGCCGGCGCTCCATGGGGACGAACGGGGGGATGTACCTCGACATGGTCATCGACCGCGTCGTCGAGGCGGGGCTGCTGGTCGCCAT
>DATDQC010000172.1:0-3880 GCA_035292455.1 Thermoplasmatota archaeon | reverse complement strand
GTCATCGTTGCCGTCGTCCCCCACCGACCGCTTCTCGACGCAGCCGGCGACGGCGGCAACCATGGTCAGCAGCACCAACAGGAGGGCGCGGTTTCGCATGGCCGGCCATGCCGGGGTGGGGTCAAAACCGTACCCACCCCTCGTCGCCCCACCCACGCCAAAACCCCTTAACGGAGCCCCTGCCTGCCCGCCGCCGTGGCCTCAGAGACGCTCGCCCAGAAGGTCCTCGCCCTCAAGGCCGGAAAGCGCGAGGCGGCGGTGGGGGAGATCGTGGACTGCCGGGTGGACGTAGCGATGGCGCACGAGGCCTTGGCCCAGCTCGTGAAGCCCTTCAAGGAGATGGGCGCCACCAAGGTCTGGGACCCCAACCGCGTCGTCGTCCCCATCGACCACTGGGTGCCCGCCTCCTCGGAGTCGTCGGCGCGGATGCACCAGCAGATCCGCGAGTTCTGCAAGGAGTACAAGCTGCCGCACCTCTTCGACCTCGGCCGCCAGGGCATCTGCCACCAGGTCCTCGCCGAGGAGGGGTTCTGCCTCCCCGGCGACCTCGTCGTCGGCACCGACTCGCACACCAACATGGCCGGGGCACTTGGCTGCTTCGCCGCCGGCATCGGCCCCACCGAGATGGCCGCCGTCTTCGCCACCGGGGAGCTCTGGCTCCGCGTCCCGCCCAGCATCAAGGTCGAACTCACCGGCGAGCTCGCCCCCGGGGTCGCCTCCAAGGATGTCGTCCTCTCCCTCATCGGCCAGATGGGCGACGACGGGGCGCGCTACCAGGCGGTCCACTTCATGGGCAGCGGCGTCGAGGCGATGCCGATGTACCAGCGCTTCACCCTCACCAACATGACCACCGAGATGGGGGCCAAGGCGGGGATGATGGAGTGCGACGACGCCACCCTCGGGTACCTCGACGCGACACCGATGGCCTCGGGCCGCCGCGGCGAGATCCGCAGGCATGCCGGGCTGCAGGCGGACAAGGGAGCAAGCTACGCGAAGTCCTTCGCCCTCGACTGCTCCAAGCTTGAACCCGTGGTCGCCATGCCGCAGTCGCCGGAGAACGTCAAGAAGGTGCGCGAGGTCAAGGTGGAGAGGGTGGACCAGGTCTTCATCGGATCGTGCACCAACGCCCGCTTCGAGGACCTCCAGGCCGTCGCGCGCATCCTCAAGGGCCACCACGTCAAGGAGGGGACGCGCCTCGTCGTCTTCCCCGCCTCGACCCGCATCTACGAGCAGTGCCTCGACAGCGGCGTCCTCAAGGACATCGTCCAGGCGGGCGGCGTCTTCAACGCGGCAAGCTGCGGCGCCTGCTTCGGCGGCATGGGGGGCGTCCTCGCCGCGGGCGAGGTGTGCGTCTCGACCTCCAACCGCAACTACAAGGGCCGGATGGGCCACCCCGACTCCAAGTCCTACCTCGTCTCGCCCGCCACGGCGGCGGTGACCGCCCTCACCGGGAAGCTCACCGACCCGCGCGACTTCCTCTCGGAGAAGGAGCTGAAGGCGGTGGGAGCGTGAAGACCCGGTTCTCCGGCCGCGCCTGGGCGCTCCCCGACTCGGTGGACACCGACATGATCACGCCGGGAAAGTACCTCACCATCCTCGACCCCAAGGGGCTCTCGGAGCACATCCTGGAAGGCTGGCGCGCCGACTTCCCGAAGCTCGTCAAGGCGGGGGACCTCCTGGTCGCCGGGGACAACATGGGGTGCGGCTCGAGCCGCGAGCACGCCCCGCTCTCCATGCTGGGCGCCGGCGTCCCCGTCGTGGTGGCGCGCTCCTTCGCCCGCATCTTCTACCGCAACGCCATCAACGTCGGCCTCCCCGTCATCGAGTGCCCGGCTCTCCCGAAGGACTTCGTGAAGGACGGCGACACCGTGAGCGTGGACCTCGCTTCAGGCATCGTGCGAAACGAGAGCCGCAAGACCGAGGCCAAAGGCGTCCCGCTCTCCGCCAAGGCCATCGAGATCCTGGAGGCCGGCGGCCTGGTGCCCATCGTGCGCCGGAAGCTGCAGTCCCACGGCACCGCGCAGCACAAGGCCCCCGGGGCGCCCCCCGAGGCCGACTTCCGGCAGGACTGAAACCATGCCGGCCTACGTCCAGCCCATCGCCATCCGCTTCCGCGACATCGACGCCCTCGACCACGTCAACCACGCCGTCGTCCTCACCTACTGCGAGACGGTGCGCTGCGACTGGTTCCAGGGTGTCGCGGGCTACCCCAGCATGGCGGGGCTCCCCTTCATCCTCGCCTCCGCCCACGTCGAGTACCAGCTTCCCATCCCCAAGGACGCCAAGCTCGAGGTCGCGATGTGGGTGAGCCGCTTCGGCAGCAAGTCGTGGGACTTCGGCTACGAGGTGCGCGAGGGCGGCACCGGCAAGCTCTTCGCCACAGTGAAGACGGTGCAGGTCGGCTACGACTACAAGGCGGCGAAGACCATTGCGCCGCCGCCCCGCCTTCGCGCGCTTCTCGAGACCCTCCAGGCCTGAGCACGCCCCCGTGCGGCCCAAGGGGCCAACCTTTTCTCCTGCATGCCATGCCCACGGCCATGCCCTGGTGGCTCTGGCTCATCGTCATCGGCGTCCCGGTCCTGCTTGTCCTCTGGTTCATCGCCAAGTACAACTCCTTCATCCGCGCCGAGAACCGCATCGACAACGCGTGGGCGCAGATCGACGTCCAGCTGCAGCGCCGCGGCGAACTCATCCCCAACCTCATGGAGACCGTCAAGGGCTACATGAAGCACGAGAGGGAGACCCTCGACTCCGTCACCCGCGCCCGCACCGCCCTGGTGTCGGCGCAGAACCCGGCCGCCAAGATGGCCGCCGAGGGGGTCCTCGAGAAGGCCCTGGGGCGGCTCTTCGCCGTCGCCGAGGCCTACCCGGACCTCAAGGCCAACACCAACTTCCTGCAGCTCCAGGACGAACTGGCCCACACCGAGAACAAGATCGCCTTCAGCCGGCAGCACTTCAACGACTCCGTGTTGGCCTACAACAACGCCATCGAGACCTTCCCCGCCAACCTCATCGCAGGGATGACCGGCCGCAAGGAGCGGACCATGCTCGAGGTCCCGGTGGCCGCCAAGGCGGTCCCCAAGGTCAGCTTCTGAGGACCAAGGCCATGGCGATGCTCATCGACGAGCAGGTCCGCCGCAACAAGGCGGCCACGGCGCGTCTCTTCCTCGTCGTCTTCGTCATCCTCGCCGGCCTCGTCTTCGCCGTGAGCTACCTCTTCCTCGGAGACTTCTTCATCACGGCCTTCCTGGCCGTCGTCATCGGCCTCATCTACCTTGCCATGGCCTCCAGTTTCTCGGTGGCGGCCATCCTCAAGTCGGCGCGCGCCCGGCCCGCCAACCCGCAGGTCCGCGAGGAGAAGCTCCTCCTCTTCAAAGTCGAGGAGCTGGCCCTCGCCGCCGGCATCCCGGTGCCCAAGGTGTACATCCAGGAAGACGACGACATCAACGCCTTCGCCACGGGCCGCAAGCCGGAGGAGGGCATCGTCTGCGTCACCACGACGGCGCTCAAGACCCTCGACCAGGAGGAGCTCGAGGGCGTCCTGGCGCACGAGCTGTCGCACATCCGCAACCAGGACATCCGCGTCACCACCTACGCCATCGCCCTCATCGGCATCATCGCCATCCTGGGGGAGATTGTCTGGCGCGCGCTCTTCTGGGGTGGCGGCCGCCGCGACTCCAAGGTCAATCCCATCCTCATCCTGGCGGCCATCGCCATCATGGTGCTCGCCCCACTTCTCAGTCGGATGGTCTACTTCGCTATCAGCCGCCGCCGTGAGTACCTCGCCGACGCCTCGGGCGCCGAGTTGACGCGGAACCCGGAGGGGCTGGCGCAGGCGCTCGAGAAGATCGCGGCACGGCAGCCGACACCCCACCACGGC
>DATDQC010000171.1:0-4686 GCA_035292455.1 Thermoplasmatota archaeon | reverse complement strand
GGCCAGCCGCTCCGTCGCCTTTGAACGGGGCTTAAATCGCCCCTCCACGTCGCCCGCGTGATGGCGGACGCGCGCATCGTCGCCCTTCCCGGCGACGGGGTCGGACGTGAGGTCATGGCCGTGGGGCTCAAGGTCCTCGAGGCGGCCCAGGAGCGCCACGGCTTCCACCTCGACGTCCGCGAGGTGCAGTGCGGGGCGCAGCACTACCAGGAGACCGGGCACGAGTGGGAGGAGGGCGGCTTGGCGTCCTGCAAGGAGGCCGACGCCATCCTCCTTGGCGCCGTCGGCTGGCCCGGCGTGAGCCTCCCGAACGGGGACATCGCGGGCGCCGGCGTGGTCTTTGGGCTCCGCTTCGGCCTCGACCTCTACGCCAACATCCGCCCGTGCCGGCTCTATCCCGGGGTGCCGCACAAGGTCTCGGAGCGGTTCATGCAGGTGTGGAAGCCCGAGAACGTGGACATGGTCATCCTCCGCGAGAACACCGAGGGCTCCTACACCCCGACCCGCGGCACCCTGTCCCGGGGCGGCGTGGACGAGGTCGCCATCGACACCCGCGTCATCACCCGCAAGGGGTCGGAGCGCATCGTCCGCAGGGCTTTCGAGGTCGCCGAGGGGCGCGCCAAGGCGCGCAAGGCCGCCGGCAAGGAGTCCAAGGTGACCTGCATCGACAAGTCGAACGTCCGCGCCGGCTGCCGGCTCTTCCGCTCGGTCTACGACGAGGTCGCCAAGGGGCACCCCAAGGTGAAGCCCGACCACGCCTACGTGGACGCCTTCACGCAGTGGTTGGTCAGGAACCCGGAGTGGTTTGACGTTTGCGTCACCACCAACATGCTGGGGGACATCGTCACCGACCTCGCCGCGGTCCTCCAGGGCGGGATGGGGATGGCGGCCTCCGGCAACGTCGGCGACCGGAACGCCATGTTCGAGCCCGTGCACGGCTCGGCCCCCAAGCACGCCGGCCAGGACGTCGTGAACCCCTACGCCATGGTCTCCAGCGTCGGGATGATGCTGGAGCACGTCGGGGCGAAGAAGGGGAACAAGCGGATGCTCGCCGCCGCGGCCAGCATCGAGAAGGCGGTCATGGACTCGGTGGCCCGCAAGGTCTTCACCTACGACCTCGGCGGGAAACTGAAGTGCTCGCAGGTGGGGGCCAAGGTCGCGAAGGCGGTTGCTCAGGCCAAGGTGTAGGCTAGCCAAGTTATGAGGAAGTCTTAAGTCCTCATAGTGTGCAATCCGCCCTTGTGGCAGCGACCTCGATTCCCATCGACTCCGCCGTCCGCGACCGCCTTCGGAGCTTCGGCATCGCCGGGATGAACTACAGCGAGATTGTCACCTCCGTCCTCGACCGCATCGAGCGCGAGGCGTTCATCGAGGAGATGCGGCGCATTGTGGACGACCCCAACACCAAGTGGGTGGACCACAAGGACATCGAATGGGACTGAGGTACGACCGCCCGGCGGCCGATTTCATCGCCGCCATGGCGCCAGGCCCGAAACGAGCGCTCCGAAAGGCGCTCGACCGCCTCGCCCGCGACCCGCTCGGCGCCAGCGGCCTCGACGTCAAAGCGCTCCGCAACCCGCTCGGACGACCGTGGTACCGCTTGCGGGTCGGCGACTACCGCGTGGGCTACGAGGTGCAAGGACGGGTCGTCTACGTCGTGCGGGTGTTCCATCGAAGGGATGGGTATGGATGGATGGAGAGGTCGTAGCCGGACTGTTCAGTGCCCCTTCGGCGGCCACTCGTACCGCCCCGACTCGACATCACGAAGCAGCGCCTCGCGCTCCGCCTGGAGGATCTCCGGCTCCTCGCGGTAGACGTCCTCGAACATGCTCTCTGGCTCGGGGAGCCCCGCCACCTCCGCCTCCTGGATCGAGAGCTCCACCTCGCGGTCGAGTTCCTCCTGGAGCTGCCGCTCCCAGTTCTCGCTCCAGATGCCGCGCGCCTTGAGGTGGCGGCGGAAGATCTCCAGGGGGTCGCGTTTGAGCCACCGCTTGTACTCGGCGTCGTCGCGGTAGCGGGTGGGGTCGTCGCTCGTCGAGTGCGGCACGAGGCGGTAGGTCTCCGCCTCGATGAGGGTGGGTCCCTCGCCGGCGCGGGCGCGCTCCGCCGCCTCCTTCACCGCTTGGTGCACCGCGAGGATGTCGTTGCCGTCCACCTTGACGCCGGGCATGCCGTAGGCGACCGCCTTCTCGGCATAGGTCTTGGTGGCGCTCTGGTGGTCCTGCTGGACCGAGATGGCGAAGTGGTTGTTCTGGCAGACGAAGACCACCGGGCTCTTCGTCACGGCGGCGAAGTTCATGGCGGCGTGGAAGTCCTGCTCGCTGGTGGCGCCGTCGCCAAGGAAGCCCACCGCCACGGTCTCTTTGCCCTTGACCTTCATCCCGTAGGCCGCGCCGGCGGCGTGGAGAAGCTGTGTTGCGATGACCGAGGACCACGAGACCTGGTTCACCGAGCGGTCGGCGTAGTGGCACGGCATCTGCCTCCCTTTCTGGATGTCGTGGTCGTTGCCGATGCACTGCGCGACGTAGTGGCTGATCTTGAGGCCGCGGTAGAGGGCGCAGGAGCCTTCGCGGAGGGCGGGGAAGACCCAGTCCTCGGGCCGCAGTGCCATCGCGGTGCCGATGGGGGTCGCCTCCTGGCCGGTGCAGGCGCCGTAGAAGCCGATGCGGCCCTGGCGCTGCAGGTGGGTGAGCTTGGTGTCGAGGGTCCGCACCAGGAGCATGGTGCGAAACGCCTTCTTGAGCATCTCGGCAGGGAGCTTGGGGACGTCGGTCCCCTTCACCCCGTCGCCGTCGCCAAGCAGGCGGAGGGTCGGCATCTCCACCTTGCCAGGGGTCACCTGGCCGAGGACCTCGCGGCTTGCGGCGGGGCTCACGGGAGGGAGGAGCGGGGCGGCACCATAAAAGGCCCGCACAACCGGCGGTCGCCCGCTACGAAGCGGACGGGCAGGCGTCGCCGAAGCCTTGGGTGACGAGCCCGGCGTCCCAGCCATGGCCGGTGTAGAGGCCGTCGGTGAGCGCGCAGCGGCGCCACTGGAAGCCGCCGCTTCCGGCGCGGTCCGCCATGGCGTCTCCCGTGTAGGCGTTGTCGGGCCAATCCGCGCCAGCGGTCAGCAACTCAAGACGGAGCGTGTCGGGGTCGAGCCGTTCGGGGAGGAGGCCGCCGTGGTTGTCGGCGTAGGACTCGACCAGCCCCATGAGGGTGAGGTGGGCGGCGGTGGCGCGCGCGTCGCCGTCCAGCACCTCGGCAAGAGGTTTCACCGGGCTTGGGACGGCGACCGGGAACGACAGCTTCGAGGCCGGGTGGAAGGCGAAGGGGGCCTCGCGTCCCTGCGGCGACGTGAGGCGGGCATCGGTGATGAGGTTCCCCTGCACCGTCACCGTGAGGTCGACGTCGAGGCCATGCCCTTCGAGCGTCCCGACCGCATGCACCACGGTGGAGCCTGCGGTAGTCGCCTCGGAGGTGAGCGCCACGCCGGGGTCGTGGAGGAGGAGGCGCAGGTCCCAGAGGAAGAGCCGGTTGGTGAGCGGGCCCCTGCCACCAATCTGGTCGAGGCCGTACCGGACCCATCCCATTCCGCCCATCGTGGTGTAGGCGGCGTCCGCCGTGACGATGGTGCGGTGGGCGAGGTCCTGTTCGCGCTCCGACTCGATGGCGAAGCCGACGTCGGACCATGCCACGCGTACAAGGCCTCGGAGCTCGTTGGGTTCGCTCGGGGTGGTGGCGACGTCGAGCGCCTGCGACCAGTCGATGCCGGCAACGACGTCCAAGGCGTCGTCCCCGGTCCCCCCACTCGAGCAGCCCGACAGGGCGGACGCGGCGACGGCGAGGAGAGCGACGAGCGGAGGCAGGCGCACGCTTTGGCGACCAGGCCGGGACGCTTCAAGTCTTGCGGTGGCCAGGGTAGTCCGCTACTTCCCCTCGAACCGCGCCGGCCGCTTCTCCACGAAGGCGTCCATGCCCTCCCGCTTGTCCTTCGTCGCGAACAGGAGGACCACGGACTCTTTTTCTGCGGCGAGGCCCCCCACGAGGTCGAGGCCAAGGCCTTGGTCCACGCTGGCCTTGGCCGCCGCGACCGCGAGCGGGGCCTTCTCCGCGATGGCGCGCGCCACGCCGAGGCAGTGCTCCATGAGCCTGGCGGCGGGGACGACGCCGTCCACCAGTCCAATGCGCGCCGCCTCCTCCGCGCCGACGGTCCGCCCGGTGAAGATGAACTCCTTCGCCCGCCCCGGCCCGATGCGGCGCGGCAGCCGCTGGGTACCGCCGAAGCCGGGGTGGATGCCGAGGCCGACCTCGGGGAGCCCCAGTTGCGCCTTGTCGGAGGCGTAGAGGAGGTCGCCGGCGAGCGCGAGTTCGAGGCCGCCCCCGAGGGCGTAGCCGTTCACCGCCATGAGGACGGGGCAGGGGAGCGCCGCGAGGCGGTCGAGGGTGCGGTGCCCGAGCTCGGTGTAGGCGCGCGCCGCCGCGACGTCCATGCCGCGCATCGCCTGGATGTCCGCGCCGGCGATGAACGCCTTCCCTTCGCCGGTGACGACGAGGGCGCGCGGCCGCAGCCGCTCCGCCTCGGCGAGGCAGGCGTCGAGGTCCTCGAGCACGGTGGGGCTGAGGGCGTTGAGGTTCTCGGGGCGGTCGAAGGTGAGGAGGGCGATGCGGCCGCCGTCGAGGCTCTCGAGGGTCACGGCGGGG
>DATDQC010000170.1:0-5307 GCA_035292455.1 Thermoplasmatota archaeon | reverse complement strand
GCGGAATGCGTTGCCCTCGTGCGCGCCGGCAAAATGCGACTTGCGCGTCGCATGGCGTTCGAGGACTTCGACATCGGCCAGCGTCGCCAGCTTGTCGAGGTCGGCGACGCCGCACTTGAAGCTGAACCACTGCTCGGTGACGGCGCGCTTGTCCTTCATCCCGGCGAAGGCGACCTGCTCGCGGGCGATGCCGAGCATGCGCGCCGCGGTGCCGGCGAAGCGGTTGGTCTCCCAGTTCCGGAGACGGATGCGCGCCGCGGTGTAGGGCCCCTCGTCGAAGCGGGCCGGCCCGTCGCCAAGCTCCACGACCTGGAAGTCCTCGGGCTCGCTCCGCAGCCGCCCGCCGATGCCGGGGGTCGCGGTGAGGTAGGCGGCGAGCCCGAGCTCGCGCTCTTCGGGGGGCGGGAGGGGTCGAATCGGGTCGGCCATCGAGACGCCCCCTTACTGGTAGCGGTAGCGGAGGATGGCGACCACGCCGCCGAAGGCGCTCATCAGGATGCCCCCCTCTTCGCTCGCCGCCGAGACGATGTGGACCTTGGCCCCCGACGCCTCGGCGAGGTCGGAGAGGTCCTCGACGAGGTCCTTGCGCTCGACCTGGGCGTTGGAGCCGCCCCACGCCTTGGCCATCTCCGCCACGGCGTCGTCGGCCTTGCGGTGCTCCACCGTCTTCACCACCGTCTCGCCGGTTTGCCGGTGCTTGAAGGTGAGGCGGTCACGCCGGAGGTTCTCGGACAGGAGGAGGTGCTCGACGGCGCCCGCCTCGAGCGCCTGGCGGACGTGCGCCTCGCCGTAGGTGGCGAGCCCACCGTCCTGTTTCACGGTCTCGCGGAGGAAGCGCTGCATGAGCTTGCGGTCCTCCAGCATCCCCAATCCCGCGATGGCCGCACCGGCCGCCTCGACGATCTCCTTGAGGCCCTGGTCGTCGTCGGTGTAGCCGGTGTCGAAGGTCTGGGCGTAGAGCCGCTTCTGGAGCTCGTGGTGGAGGTAGCCCTCCTTGGCGAAGAAGTCCTTGGTGGCGCCCGGCCCCCCAAGAAGGATGGCCGTGACGTCGGCGTGGAGGAAGATCTCGTTGGCGCGCTCGCCGCACTGCGTGAACCACTCGTGCGCGGCGATCTCGATGAGGCGCTCGAAGCGCTGCGCCGACTGACCGCCGCGGCCGTGCTTCGAAGGCACCAGCGACTGCTTGTTGTAGACCGGGGTGATGGTCTTGCCGCGGAGGAACCCCATGCTGCACTCCTTGCGGTCGATGACGATGAGGCCGTAGGCGTCCTCGGCCTTCCCCATCGACTTGAGGGGCTCGAGGTTGAACGTAGACTCGCAGCGGTACTGGTAGGTGGAGACCGGCAGCGGCGGCTCGATGAGGTGCGCCACCATCCCGGTCTTGTTGGCTCCGACCTGGACGTTGCCGACGAAGATGGCGAGGCCGTTCTTGGGGGTCTCGCGGTAGTTCTTGAGACGGGCGAGGATGCTGGAGAGCGCCGAGACGACGGCGTCCTGGGTCTGCTTGGACTTGATGTTGCTCGCCTGGCCGACCTCGTTGCGGACCATGCCGGCGACGTCGGAGAGCTGCCGCGTCGGGGGGACGTAGAGCGTCACCAGGGTGGTGCCCTGGCCGCGGTACTCCTCGAGCTCCTCGAGGGTTCGCCGGAAGACGTATTTCTGCCGGTCGCTCCACTCGGGAGGTTGCGGCGGGCTTGCCACGAAGCGGCCAGGAAAGACTTCTATTTGAGCGGGTCGGGCTCACGCCCTCGACTTCCAGGTTTTCAGGTCGTGCCCGGATTCGCCCCTCCGAATCCGCAGATTACGCAGATTTCGCAGATGACGGTTGACCGGTGGACCCGACATGGGCCACGGCAGCCAGGTCGTAATCTGCGAAATCTGCGTAATCTGTGGCTTCCCACACGGCGCCACGCAAGCACAACCCCAGCCGAAACGGACTCGGAGACGAAGGCGCAGCCCTCAAACCCTCGCCCTGCGTCCCCGCCGGCGTGGAACGCGTCGCCCTGGTCGTGGGAGGGAGCGTCATCGCCCCCCCGGAACCGGACGTCGGCTACCTGCGGCGCCTCGCCGAGTCGCTCCTCGCCTGGGCGCGCGAGCGGCAGCTCCTCGTCGTCACGGGCGGGGGCGCCCCCGCCCGACGCGCCATCGAGGCAGCCCGGAGCCTAGGGGTCGGCGAGGAGGCCCTCGACCGCATCGGCATCGCGGCGACCCGCCTCAACGCGCAGATCCTGGCCTGCGTCGTGAAACGCTTCGGCGGCGACGTCAACGCCGAGGTCCCGCGCACCATCCCGGAGGCCCTGGATCTCGCCAAGCGGCACCGCATCCTCGTCATGGGGGGCACGCAGCCCGGCCACTCCACCGACTACGTCGCCGTCGAGCTCGCCGTCGAGGGCAAGTGCGCCCGTTTCGTCAACGCCACCAACGTGGACGGCGTCTACACCCGCGACCCCGCCAAGCACCGCGACGCCACCCACAAGCCGAGCCTCACGTTCGAGGAGATGCTCGCCATCATCGGGGAGCGCGAGTGGACCGCCGCGGGGGCGCCCGGCGTCATCGATGGCCCCTCCACCGTCCTCATCGCCACAAAGGCCATCCCGACCTCGGTGGTGAAGGGCACCGACCTCGAGAACCTCGGCAAGGCGGTGCGCGGCGAACCCTTCCACGGCACCCGCGTTTCGGGTGCTGCGGTCAAGATCCCAGGAGGCCGATGATGGACCCACCGAACATCCCCGAACACAAGCACTGCGAGATCTGCGGCAAGCCAATCGCGGTGGACCGGCGCGTCTGCTCCGACGAATGCCAGAAGAGACTGGACGACGCCGTCCGGATGAAGAAGCGCAGCATGTGGATCTTCGTCGCCCTCATCGCCGCCATCCTCATCCTGTCCCGCCTCATGGCGATGTGACGGTGGACTTTTGAGCCCGTCTCGGGTCGAGGCTTGACGATGGCGACCGAGTTCTCCCTGGCCGAGAAGCGCCTGCTGCTGGCGCTGCCGAGGGACGGCTCACCCCTGCCGCTCGCCGAGGCGGCCAAGCGCGCCGGCTTCGTGCAGGAGGTCGAGGCGATGGGGGCAAGCGGGGGGCCTCAGCGGCATGGACTCTTGGAAATCAAGGAAGAGGCCGATGTCCTCCAAGTGCTGCTTCCGGAGGGTTTGCGCTACCAGAAGGCGGGCCTACCGGAGCGCCGCGCGGTGAAGCACATCCAGTCGCGTGGCGGCCGCATGGCCGTCTCCGACCTCGCCGACGGTTCAGGACTTCAACGGGACGAGGTCCAAGTCGCGGTCGGGTGGTTGATGAAGAAGAAATGGGCGCGGATGGACAAGTCCGGAGCCGCTCCAACGATTGTCCTGACCGCAGGCGTTCCTTCACCGGGACCCGATGAGGAGCTCTTGGCACGGCTGGGGCCCGACCCCGCGCTCGTCCCTCCTGGGCCAGGGCTGGACCTGCTTCTGGAACGCCCCACGGTTCTGCACCAGAGAATCACGGCCCGGCGAAACCTTCGCCTCACTCCCGCCGGCCGCAAGTTCGTCGCCTCTCTCGACCCCGTCGCGCTCTCCGGCGCCTCCGAAGTCAACCAGGTCACCCCGGACCTCATCGCGCGCTGGCCAACGCTCACCGCGGCCGAGAAGGCCAAGCTCCACCTCCGCCCCTTCGACTTCAACGTCCCCGTGGCACCTCGCTTCCCCGGCAAACCCCACCCTCTCAAGCAGATGATCGCCGAGGTGCGGGAGATCTTCACCAGTCTCGGCTTCGAGGAGATCTCCGGCGACTACGTCGAGTCGGCGTTCTGGAACATGGACGCCCTCTTCATCCCGCAGGACCACCCGGCGCGCGACATGCAGGACACCTTCTACCTCACCGAGCCGGCAACCCTCGCGGTGCCGAAGGCGTTCTGGTCCAAGGTGCGCGACGTGCAGCAGAAAGGAGGAGGGACCGGTTCGACCGGCTGGGGTGGCTCCTTCACGGAGGCGGAGTCGGCCCGGGCGCTGCTTCGCACCCACACCACGGTCACCACCATCCGCCACCTCGCCGAGCACCCCAAGCCTCCGCTCAAGGTGTTCGGCGTCGGGCGGGTGTTCCGCAAGGAGGCGATGGACGCCACCCACCTTCCCGAGTTCCACCAGGTCGAGGGCATCCTCGCCGAGGAGGGGGCGACCCTCGGGACCCTCATCGGCATCCTGGGGGAGTTCTACCGCCGCCTTGGGTTCCCTGAGGTCAAGTTCCGTCCCTCCTACTACCCCTACACCGAGCCGAGCCTCGACGTCGCCGTGAAGTGGGGCGAGCGCTGGCTTGAACTTGGGGGGGCGGGCATCTTCCGCCCCGAGGTCACCAAGCCGCTCGGCGTCCCCTGCAACGTCCTGGCGTGGGGCCTTGGCCTTGAACGGTTGGCGATGCTTCGGCTGGGCTTGAAGGACATCCGCCAGCTCTACCTCTCCGACGTTCAGTGGTTGCGGGAGAACCCGCTCCAGTGACCGCCCGCAGGGAACGGCTTATCGCCGGGCGGGGCCCATCCCGAAGCGTGCAAGCCGTCGAACTCGGCCACGCCGTCTTCTACGTCAAGGACCTCCAGCGCTCGCTCCGGTTCTACCGCGACCTCCTCGGGTTCAAGGTCATCGGCGACGCCTTCGGAGGCCGCGCCGCAGCCCTCGTCGGCGGGACGCGCCGGACCCACCACGAGCTCCTCCTCATCGAGGTCGGCGACGCGCCGGCACCGCCGCCCGGGCGCCGCCGGGGGCTCTACCACATCGGCATCAAGGTGGGGGACTCCAAGAAGGAACTCCAGCAGGCGCTGTGGGAGCTCCAGCAGGCCGGCGTCGGGGTGGATGGCATGTCGGACCACACGGTGAGCTGGAGCCTCTACCTTCACGACCCCGACGGCAACGAGGTGGAGCTCTACTGCGACAACCCCGCGGCCGATTGGAGGAAGGACCCGAGTCTCGCCATGGCGGAGATCAAACCGCTGCGGCTCTGAACCGCGCGCGGACCTAGAACACCGTGACGCCCTTCACGCCGGGGACCGCCTGCATCGCAGGGATGAGGTGGGGCGGCACCCGCGCCTCGGTGACGACGAAGAGCCGGGGCTCGTCCATGAACTCGGGGTCCTCGACGATGGCCTGGCGGACGTTGAGGCGCGCGTCCGAGATGACCTTGGAGACGCCGGCGAGGATGCCGGGCTGGCTCGCGTTGGTGGGGATGATCTCGATGACGCCACACCCCAGTTCCGGGGCGACGTCCTTGAGGTGAAGCGTCGGAGCGAGCCGGGTGAAGACCCGCTCGAGGCGGGAGTCGGCGAGGATGGCCTCGACGG
>DATDQC010000169.1:0-2983 GCA_035292455.1 Thermoplasmatota archaeon | reverse complement strand
TTGTCCACGTCGGCGCGGTTACCCTTGGGGACGTGGGCGATGGTCTCGCCGCGGGCGGGGTCCATGACGGGCTCCACGTCGCCGCGCACCGTCCACTCGCCGGCGAGGAGCATGGGCTGGACCTCGGCCTGCTTCTGCATGGGGCGCCCAGAAGGCCCCTGGATGAAAAGAGTGGGGGTCGCAGGCGGCTTCCCGGCCCGCCATTTATATCGAGTCGGGGCGTCGCCCGGCCGCCGATGCCCGCAACACAGGTCCCCAAGTCGAAGGACTTCATGGAGTGGTACAACGAGGTCGTGGAGCTTGCCGAGCTCACCGACAAGCGCTACCCCATCAAGGGGATGAACATCTGGCGTCCCTACGGCTGGGCGCTGATGAGCCGCATCGACCAGTTCACCCGCGAGGAGATGGCGCGCACCGGCCACGGCGAGGTCTCCTTCCCCCTCATGATCCCGGAGAAGCTCTTCATGAAGGAGGCGGACCAGATCAAGGGGTTCGGCTCCGAGGTGTTCTGGGTCACCCACGCCGGCGACAACCCGCTGCCGGACGGCGAGCGCTGGGTCGTCCGGCCGACGTCGGAGTGCGCGATGTACGAGGTTTTCCCGCTCTGGATCCGCAGCCACACCGACCTGCCGCTCCTCACCTACCAGGTCTGCAACGTCTTCCGCTACGAGACCAAGCAGACTCGGGCCTTCATGCGGGTGCGGGAGATCCACTTCTTCGAGGACCACTCGGTCTTCGCCGACGAGAGGTCGGCCCGCGCCCACGTCGAGGCGGACCTGGAGATCGTTCGCCACGTCTATTCCAAACTTGCCCTCCCCGCCCTGACCTCCAAGCGGCCCGACTGGGACAAGTTCCCGGGCGCGGTGGACTCCATCGGCGCCGACGTCGTCATGCCGTCAGGCCGGACGCTACAGTGCGCCACGGTGCACTACTACGGCGAGAACTTCGCCAAGGCGTACAACATGAAGTACGAGGCGCCCGAGGGGGGCCACAAGCACTGCCACCAGACCACCTACGGCATGTCGGAGCGCCTGGTGGGCGCCGTCGCCGGCTGCCACGGCGACGACAACGGCCTCATCATGCCGCCCGAGATCGCCCCCATCCAGGCGGTCATCGTCCCGGTCCTCTTCAAGGAGGGGAGCGAGGCGGTGATGAAGGCGTGCGCCGAGGTCCATGCCCGCCTCAAGGCCGCAGGGCTCCGCGTCGAGCTCGACACCCGCGAGAAGACCTCGGGGGACAAGTACTACCACTGGGAGCTCCGGGGTGTCCCCCTCCGGCTTGAGGTCGGCCCGAAGGACGTGGAGAAGAAATCGGTCTTCGCCGCCCGCCGCGACATGGGCAAGGAAGGCAAACGTCCTATCCCACTCGCCGGACTTGAGGAGGGGGTCAAGGCCCTCCTCGCCGAGGTCCAGGCCAACCTCCTCAAACGGCAGACCGAGTTCATGCGCTCCCGCATCAAGGCGTGCCGCAGCCTCGACGAGGCCAAGGCCCTCGACGAGAAGGAGACCGTGGGCTGCATCTTCGTCCTCGCCATCTGCTCCGACGGCTGCGCCGCCCAGGTCGAGAAGGGCCTTGACATCAAGACCCTCGGCGTCCCGGTGGACGAGTCCTTCAAGCCTGCTCCATGCGCCGTGTGCGGCAAGAACGCCAAGGACACCCTCAGGTTCGGGCGGACGTACTAGCGGCGCCGAAGAAAAGCCGCGGTTCCCAACGCTGCGAAAGCAATGGGGCCAAGCGGCGCATGTTGGCTTCCGCCTGCCGGCGCCCCCTCGACGACGGCGAGGTAGTAGCCCCCCGAGGTGGGCGCATGCCGTTCGTCGTCGCCCTCGCCCATGAAGGTCAGTTTGTACCCGAGAATCCAGCCACCCTCCCAGGCCGGGTGCGGAGCGGCGTCCGTGTTGGCCCGGAAAACCCCGCCGTCCAGGCTAGCCTCAAGGTTCATGTAGCAGACCTCGGGGGCCTCCGCATCGAGCGAGCCGAAACGGCAGAGGGTCACGGTCGCGGCGGTGAGTTCCGGGTCGTCGGTCGCGGCCGCCACCTCGAAGTCCGCGCCGGGGTGGATTGGGGTGTGGGCAACGCGGGTGACTCCCGGAGGGTAGGTGGCAGGGTCCTGGGAGGACGACACATCCGCGGACGGGGACGGCGTCGAGGAGTCGGCACCTGCCCACGGCGCCGCCACGGCGGCGAACGCGAGGAGCACGGCCATCGTCCCGAAGGCGGGGGACCGGTTCACGGCGTCGGACACCCACGGCGGTCGTGAAGAGGGTTCCGGAAGGAGCCGCAGCGTCATGCCGCCCGCACCCGCCCGATCAGGGTGAAGCCTCCGCCCCGGCCGCCGCGCGCTTCCGCCAGGGCGATGCGTCCGACGGCACCGGTGCGCTCGACGTGGGTCCCGTCGCAGGGGTAGCCGCATACCCCTTCGATGCGTACCACGTCGAGCACCGATGCGGGGCCGGGGTAGGGGTCGGGGGGGCGGAACGCCTGGGCGTCGAGGAGGCGCGCCTCGGCGCCGCGAGGCAGGTGCTCGCGCACCACCTTGCGGTCCTCCCCAATCCAGCGGTTCGCCTGCGCAAGCGCGTCGGCGAGCAGGCGCGGCAGGGCGGCGGCCGCAAGGGCGAGTCGGAACGTGGCGCCTCCTTTCACCTCGGGGTCAGCCACCAATGGGGGGGCGCCGGCGGCGTGGAGCGCCTTGAGGACGAGGTGCATCGCCGTGTGCGCCCGGCTCGCCTGGAGTCGCCGCTCGCCGTCGAGGTGGCAGTTGAGCTCCGCGCCGACCACCGGCACGACGCCGTGCAGGCGGTGCCAGGGACCCCCGTCCCGCTCGACCACCTTCTCCAGCCAGCGCTTCTCCCCCTCCCACCAGACCGTCCCCTGGTCGTGGGGCTGGGGGTGGCGGTGGCTGCGGCTGGTGGGGGCGAACAGGCTGCGGTCCAGGGTGAAGGCCCCGCCGCGCACGGCGGTGACGCGGACGATGGCGGTCTTC
>DATDQC010000168.1:0-3291 GCA_035292455.1 Thermoplasmatota archaeon | reverse complement strand
CTCGCGGCCTGCCTGGCCGTGACCTACGCCGCCGTCGCCACCGCGGAAGGGGTTCGGCTCACCCGGCTCCAGGTGACCGCCGAGAACTGGATGGACCTCCGCAAGCAGATGGGGGTCTCCAAGGACAACATCATCGAACGGGTCAAGTTCACGGTCGAAGCCGCCGGCGCCGACCCGGCGACCCTGGAGCGGATCCTGAAGCTGGCGGAGGCGCGTTGCCCCGGCACCGAGTGCGTGACGCGGGCCATCCCGCTCACGACGGAGCTGGCGGCTTCCTAGGTGGCCCGGTTCGGGTCCGGGAAGTCGCGGTACAGCCCGCTCTGGAAGTTCTCCACCTTGCTCCACACAGCGGCGTGCAGCCGTTCCATCTCGCCGCTTCGCGGGGTGACGTGGTCGAAGGCGGCCTCAAGCTGCGCCATGTCACGCGTGAGGATGTCGATGTGCCACTCCCCGATCCCGCTCGGGCCGAAGCCGAGCTTGCGGCGCGTGATGCCGTAGCCCTCGAGGAAGCCTTTCTCCTTGAGGTGGCCGAGCATGGCGTGGACCGCCTTGACGAGGTCGAGGTCCTTCACCCCCGCATGGAGGTCGCACCAGATGTGGTAGTGGTCCACGCTTCCGGGGGATGCCGGCGCCGCGCTTGGAGATTGCCTCGCACGGGTGCCAAGAGATGGACAACGAAACACATGAATCACTATTCATTCGTCCAGGGGCACCCTTAAACCGCAAGCCTCCCTGCCGGTCCTTGGCGGGAAGCGCATGGCCGAGAAACCCCTCACCCTCCTGGAGTCGAAGAAGAAGGACCTCGGCCTCGACCTCTCCGAGGACGACCTTCGGAAGCTCTACGCCGCCATGGTCCGCGTCCGCAAGCTGGACGAGAAGATGGTCCTCCTGCAGCGCCAGGGCCGCATCGGCTTCTACCTCCAATGCCTTGGGCAGGAGGCGTGCCACATCGGCGCCGCCTACGCCCTCGAGCCCGAGGACTGGGTCTTCCCCCACTACCGCAACCAAGGCACCCCGCTGCTTCGCGGCGTCCCGGTGCAGGCCCTGGTCCACCAGTGCTTTGGGAACGCCGCCGACCCCATCAAGGGCAGGCAGATGCCGGTCCACTACTCCTTCCGCGACGCCAACTTCTTCTCCATCAGCTCGCCGCTCGGGACCCAGATCATCCAGGCCGCCGGCGCCGCCTACGCCATGAAGCTCAAGGCCCGAAAGCAGGTCGTCATGACCAGCTTCGGCGACGGCTCCTCCTCGGAAGGGGATTTCCACGCCGGCATGAACTTCGCCGCGGTGACGAAGTGCCCCTGCGTCTTCATGCTGGAGAACAACCAGTACGCCATCTCGGTCCCCACCGACAAGCAGTCCGCCTCGGAGTCGTTCGCCATCAAGGCGGCCGCCTACGGCATGCCGGGCGTCCAGGTGGACGGCAACGACGTGCTGGCGGTCTACGCCGCCGCCAAGGAAGCCGTGGACCGCGCCCGCCGCGGCGAGGGGCCGACCCTCATCGAGTGCGTCACCATGCGGATGGGGGCCCACTCCACCTCGGACGACCCCAGCCGCTACTGCCCGCCCGAGCAGCTCAAGGAGTGGGTGGCCAAGGACCCGGTGAAGCGCTTCGAGGCGTTCCTCGCCCGCAACAAGATCCTCGACGAGAAGGCCATGGCCCGCATCGCCAAAGAGGCCGAGGAGGAGGTCGCCGCCGCCGTGACCGCCGCCGAGAAGGTCGCCCCTCTCCCCCCGGTGGAGTCGATGTTCGACGACGTCTACGCCAGCGTTCCGCCCCTCCTCGAGGACCAGCGCGACGCGATGCTCAAGGACCACAAGGAGCACGGCATCCCGGGGGCGCACTGAAATGACCACCATGACCCTCATCCAAGCCGTGACCCACACCCTCGACCAGGCCATGGGCCGCGACGAGGACGTCGTCGTCCTCGGGGAGGACGTCGGCAAGAACGGCGGCGTCTTCCGCGCCACCGACGGGCTGTGGAAGAAGTACGGCGACGCCCGCGTCCTCGACACCCCCTTGAACGAGTCGCTCATCATCGGCGCCGCCATCGGCATGGCGGTCTACGGCCTCAAGCCGGTGCCGGAGATCCAGTTCCAGGACTTCATCTTCCCCGGCTTCGACCAGCTCGTAAGCGAGGCGGCCAAGATCCGCTACCGCTCGGGCGGCCAGTACGCGGTCCCCATGGTGGTGCGCACCCCCTACGGCGGCGGCATCCGGGGCGGCCACTACCACAGCCAGTCAGGGGAGGCCTACTTCGCCCACCCCCCCGGCCTCACCGTCGTCATCCCCTCGAACCCCTACGACGCCAAGGGGCTCCTCCACGCCGCCATCGCCTGCGGCGACCCCGTGCTCTTCATGGAGCCGAAGAAGATCTACCGCGCCGTGAAGGGCGACGTCCCGGAGGAGCACTACACGGTGCCCATCGGCAAGGCCAAGGTGACCCGCGAGGGCGACGACGTCACACTCGTCTCCTACGGCGCGATGCTCCCCGTCTGCGAGGCGGCCGCCACCGCCGCCGCGGAGAGCCGGGTCTCCTGCGAGGTCGTGGACCTCCGCACCATCAACCCGTGGGACCGCGAGACGGTTCTGGCCTCCGCCCGAAAGACCGGACGGGTCGTGGTGGTGAACGAGGCCCCTCTGACTGCCGGCTTCGCCTCGGAGGTCTCCGCCACCATCGCGGAGCACGCCATCGAGTACCTCGAGGCGCCCATCAAGCGGGTCACCGGCTACGACACCCCGTTCCCCTACGCGCTCGAGAACCTCTACATGCCCAACGCCAACAAGGTGCTCGCGGCCATCGAAGAGGTCGTCAACTTCTAGGGGGGAATGGCATGGCGTTCCAATTCAAACTGCCCGACATCGGGGAAGGCATCCAGGAAGGGGAGATCGTCCGCTGGATGAAGAAGGAGGGCGAAGCGGTGAGCGAGGACGAGCCCGTCGTCGAGGTCATGACCGACAAGGCCACGGTCGAGCTCACGAGCCCCCGCCGCGGCACCATCGCCAAACTCCACTTCAAGGAGGGGGACGTCGCCCGTGTCGGGCAGGTCATCCTCGAGATCAACGAGTCCACGACCCCCGCTGGACCGGCTGCTGCGTCCGCCTCGCCCGCCGCGAAGCCGGCCGCCCATGCCGCCGCCAAGGGTGAGGCCCATGAGGAGAAGACCCTCTTCGAGCTCCCCAAGGAGGTCGCCGCTGCCACCAAGCGCATCGCCCGCCGCGACGCGGGTGGGGCGCCCTCCGCCCCCCCGGCCGCGCAGGCCCCCCAGTCTCCCGCCCCGGCGCGGCCC
>DATDQC010000167.1:0-2356 GCA_035292455.1 Thermoplasmatota archaeon | reverse complement strand
AGGCCCTTTAGACGGGCTTTGGACCTCAGCGGCAGGCCCCTCGGGCGCCCCCTTGCGCGAAGCAAGGCTGGCGAGGACGATCCCGACCAGGACGAGGGCGCCGCCCATGGCTTCCCATCCGCCAACGATATACGAAAACACGACGGCCGTCAGGACAAAGGCCACGAGGACTTCGGCCACGGTGATGACCGACGCCACCGTGGCGGGCAGGCCGCTTAGGCCCCGCATGTAGATGATGTACGACAGCGAGGAGCAGAAGATTCCCGTGTACAGCGCGACCGCCCAGCCCTCGCCTGAATAGGAAAACGTGGGCGCGCCGTCGACGAGCACGGCCGCCGGCAGGAGGAAAATGCCCGAGAGGGCAAGGACAGCCCACGAGATCTCCTCGCCCGTGGCGATATTTTTCGATAGCGCGTCCTTGTTGATCACGACGAACAGCGACCAGAAGAACGACGCCACGGCCACCATGAGCGGCCCGCGGACTTCGGGGGCGGCCAGGCTGGAGAGGTTTCCCCGCGTGACCAGCAGGACGCTGCCCAGAAACGCGAGGAAGACGGCGGCGGCCAGCCTTGCCGTCATCTTTTCGCCGAGCCATGCGACGGCCAAGATGGCAACCAGGATGACGCCCACGTTGGCCAGGATGGAGGCTGCGGCCGAGTTGGTCTCGTTGAGGCCCCAATACTGGAGGAGGAAGCCGCCGGCATTGAGCAGCGAGAGGACGATGACGGTCGGGTGCCGGAAAACGCCCCAGCGCAAGCGCCGCTGCGCGAACAAGAGGAGGGTCGAGGCCAGGCCCGCGACCATGAACCGCAGGAACGCGGAAGTCGTGGGGGCCGGCCCCCACTCGTAGCCGACCTTGATGACCACGAAGGAAGAACCCCAGAACACGGCGGCGGCCAGCACGTAAGCCATTGGGCCCCGCTGCGCCGTGCGCCCCCCTATCATGATAGCGAGGGCGTGGCACCTAAACGCGGGCAATAACGGCTTCGACGGGGCGCGCCCCGACTTTCACCGACCCCCCCGGCTACGGTTTAATAGGCACGGCGTGCAAGACGCGCGCCTGCGGGTTGAGGAAATCGGATGCCGTCCATGCCCCGCCCGCTGCTCGTCGACCGCTTGAAGAACGAAATCGAGAAGGCGCGCACGAAGACGCGCCATGTCGTCCTTGTCGAGGACCCCACGCTGGAGAAGTTCCCCGTCACCCTCTCCGTCACCCTGCGCAATGCCCCGGGACCGGTGCGCAAGGACGGAAAAGTCGGCCAGGCCGACACGCACCGCCTCAAGCTGCAGATCACGACCGACTACCCCTACCAGAAGCCCATCGTGCAGTGGATGTCGGAAATCTTCCACCCGAACATCATGGGCTACAGCGAGGGGGGGTTCGTCTGCACGCGCTTCCTCGACAACTGGACCTGGGAGTCCACCATTGCGGATTTCCTGAAGGGGCTTGAAGCCCTGCTGCAGAAGCCCAACCCGCACAACCCGTATGCGACGTGCATATGCCGCGAGGCGGCCGACTACTTCCTCAAGCTTGAACCCGGGAGGAAGTAGGCCGTGCGCGTCCACGCCGGCGAGCAACGCCCGCGGCGCCGGCGAGCGCCGCCCGCGGCGACCGCCCACGCGTGGCAGAAGGCAGCCGCGGGGCCCGCCGCGTTCTTCATCGACATGGAATTGGCCAAGCGCTTGGAGCGCCAAGCCGTCGAGGCCGCCGGTGAGGGGAGCGAGACCATGGCGCTCCTGCGGGGCGACGTGTTCGCTTCGCCGTCGGGCGGGCCAACGTACGCGGCCGCCTTCGAAAGCGCGAGCGCGCCGCTGCGCGCCAGCGCCACGCATGTCCAGTTCGACCGCGAGCAGATGGATGAGTTGGCCAAAGCGCTTGACGACGCGGCCTTCGACTACCTGACCGTGGGGTGGTTCCACACGCACCTGGGGATCGGGGCGCGCCCGAGTGCGACGGATGAGAGCACGCAGGCCCGCTTCTTCTCCCTCGAGCATCAAGTGGCCCTCATCTTCGACCCCGTCCGAAAGGAGGCCGCGGCCTTCCGTTTGGTCGGCGGCGCCTTGGCCGCGACCCCGGTGGGCGTCTTCGACTCGCGCGAGGACGGCGGCGAACCGTGGCGCCGCCCGAAATCGTGACCGAATCTGGAGACGGGTGACCACCGAGGATAGGGCCCCAAACAAAGCCCAAATAGCCCAAGCCAGGTGGCCGGGGCGATGGTTTCGGCCGTCTATCCCCTCATCACGGCCAGCATCGCTGGAATCTTCGCCGTCATTGTCTTTTCGCGGTACTTGCAATCGAAGCGGCGCCACAACCTATTGTGGTCGCTGGGGCTTTTCGGGATTACGGCGGCCGCGC
>DATDQC010000166.1:0-4704 GCA_035292455.1 Thermoplasmatota archaeon | reverse complement strand
AACCCCTCCGACTCCGGTGACGGCCGCGGGCAGCGCCGCCAGGCCCGAGCACGTCCCGGCGAGCGCCGCCTCCACCGGCGCCGCGTCCGCCACCTCGCCTAGAAAGCGCAAGGTGACGTGCCACGACCCTTCGGGCACGGGGCGGACGCCGGGCGCAGAGTTGACGAGGTCGTGGGTCACCTCGCCGTACGCCGGATGGGGTGGCAGGGGGAGGCCGATGAACAGCCGCATGGAGTAGCCCCGGTCGGATTCGAACCGACGTCCCAGGATCCAAAGTCCCGGATCCTTGACCACTAGACTACGGGGCTTCGTAGCTCTCTTTGGTGCGCAAACACTCGGTTTGGCACTCGGGACTTTGGTTCCGGGTTTCCAAGCCTAGCGGTGGTCGAAGCCACCCCAAAAGCCCCATATAAGGAGCATGACCGAATGCCACTCCACACAAGACGCGGCAAGGGGCCGCAAATCATGAGGTACACGGCCGACGCGGCCTTGCGCATCAGCCTGACCAACCGGGCCTTCGCCAAGGTTGGTTTGTACCGTAGTGGGTTTCCGGTCGAGCAAACTCCCGAAGCGGCGCTGCACTACACTCATCACCAATCCCAAGTTTGGCGAAGAGAAAATGCGATTCGAGGAACGAAACGCAGCGCTACGCCATCCGCTCGGCGTACCCCTCGTTCTCCGCCCACCGGAGGAGGCGGCGGAACGCCTGCGTCTCCAGCCCGGTGACCTCGAGGGTCGTCCCGGCGTGGAAGCGGTCCCCCTTCTCCCAGTCCCGAAACGCCTTGCGGACCTTGTAGCGGCCCTGCACGCCGGCCTGCACGAAGTCCTGGAAGCGGCGCGTCGCCGCGGCGGCCGAGTAGTTTCCCGGGAACAGGCCGACGCGGCGATGGGCGATGACCGCCGTCTTGGTGGTCACCTGGTCCAGAAACGAGCGGTTGTGGCTCACCACGACGAGCGTCCCCTCGTACTCGCGGAGTGCCGTGGCGACGATCTCCTGCGACACGATGTCGAGGTGGTTGGTGGGCTCGTCGAGGACCAGGGTGTTGTGCCGGCCGACGATGAACTTGGCGAGGGCCAGGCGGGCTCGTTCGCCGCCCGAGAGCTCCTTGACCCGCTTGAAGACCTCGTCCCC
This sequence comes from Thermoplasmatota archaeon, assembly GCA_035292455.1. Taxonomy (GTDB): domain Archaea; phylum Thermoplasmatota; class E2; order JACPAO01; family JAHFTW01; genus DATDQC01. The sequence goes on along the minus strand of DATDQC010000166.1, from coordinate 3,572 downwards.
CGAGAAGAAGAAGCGCCCCAGCAGGCCGCGGCTCCACTCGTCTGGGGGCGGCGGGTCGCGGAGGCTGCGCGCCTCGTCGATGAGGGTGCGCTCGGGGTCGAGCCCCTCGTGGTGCTGGTCGAAGTAGCCGACGGTGACCGCCGGCTTCCTCTCGACCTTCCCGGCGTCGGGCGCGAGGCGGCCGGTGAGAAGCTTGATGAGCGTGGACTTGCCGCAGCCGTTGGGGCCGATGAGGCCAACCTTGTCGCCCCCCTCGACCTCGAACTCGACGCCGGAGAAGAGGGTGCGGTCGCCGAACCGCTTCGAGACTCCCTCCACCCGGAGGCACTCCTTGGGGACCGACTCGGACTGGAAGAGGAGGCGGAACGCCTTGCCGAAGGTGGGGGCCACCTCGGCCACTTCCTGAATGTGCTTCATGCGGGTCCTGCGGCTTCGGACCTGGGCGTCGAACTTGTTGCGGACCTTCAGTTCCTCGATGATGCGGAGCTGGCGCTCCACCTCGTGGGTCTGGCGGCGCTTCTTCGCCGCGATGGCGGCCTGCAGGGCGCGACGCTGCGCCTGGTAGCTGGCGTAGTTGCCGTCGTACGAGGCGACGCGGCGGTGGTCCACCTCGAAGACGCGGTCGGCGACGTTGTCGAGGAGGTACTTGTCGTGGGCCGACACCACGACGGAGCCCTTCAAGTCCATGAGGTACTGCTCGATGAACTCCACCGTCTCGATGTCCATGTGGTTGGTCGGCTCGTCCAGAAGGAGGAGGTCGGTCTCCTTGGCGGCCGAGAGCGCCTTGGCGAGGAGGACCTTGCTGCGCTCGCCGCCCGAGAGACTGCCAAACGACGCGGTGAGGGTCTCCTCGGGGAGGCCGAGGTCGTTGAGGATGGGGGAGTTGGTGGCCCGCCCCTTCGAGCTCTCCTCGGCGAGGCGGGTCTGCAGCTCGGCGTAGCGCGCCATCCTCTCGCTGGCGTCGGACTGCTCCCACGCCGCCGGGTCGGCCATCCACTGCTCGAGCCGGGTGAGCTCTTCCTGGATGCGGCGCGCCGACGCCGTGGGGGCCGACAGCAGCTCCTGCACCGGGATGGCGGCCGGGATGTCGGGCACCTGGGGAAGGTAGGAGACCCTGAGCGCGCCGGAGAACTCCAGGCTCCCGAGGTCGGGCTTGAGGGTCCCGGCGAGGAGCTTGAAGATGGAGGTCTTGCCGGCGCCGTTGGGGCCGACGAGGGCGATCTTGTCCCCCGGCTGGATGAGGAACGAGGCGCCGCGAAGGACATGGGTGGGTCCGTAGCTCAGATGGAGGTCGTCCGCCTTCACCAGGGGTTGCATGGGTGCGCCTCCATCGCCGGTCGCGCCGAGACGGCGTGGCTCGTTAAGGCTGCGGTCGGAGGGACTGGACCGCAGCCGACCCGCCCTACTCCTTCGGCCCGCCGTCCCCTGCGCCCCCGACGACGCCGGCGGCTCCCGCCTCGCCGGTCCCCTCCTCGCCCTCGCCGGACTCCGGACCGGGGTGGTAGCCGATGGGCATGTCGGGGTCCTGCGGCCCCTGGTCGAAGTCGTAGGGGAACTTGTTCCAGTACGGCGAGTCGTCGAGGACGGTGTAGAGCCCCGAGTCGGCGTTGATGCCGCGGATGAGGTGGCTGCCGATGCGGTCCACGTGGTAGAGCAGGGTGCCCTGGAACACCTTCTCGCCGATCTGTTTGTAGAAGCGGCCGCACACCGTGATGCCGATGGTCTTCTCGTTGACGAACTCGTCGAGGTAGTGCGCCATGTGGTAGGCGCTCGGGAGCTCGATGTGGGGCCGGATGGTGAGCTCCTCCCGCAGGCCGTGGAGCACCATGAGCGGCGTCGGCACGCCGTCGGTGTCCTTGGTGGAGTCGTGGTAGGCCTCCAGGAGGCTGCGCACCGTCTGGTCGTCCAGCATGGGGTCCCGGCCGGGTCGAATGGCGCGGAGGCGGGGGGCGATTTCAAGCTTGGCGTAGGTCCCGTCCCAGGAGGAGCTGTGCCGCTTCGGTTATCTATGGGGTCGGTGTCGCCGCTTCAACCCTGGTGACCGCCATGAGCGAGGAGTCCCCCGCGACAATGCCGGCGCCCGTCGGCGCCCCGGAGCCCGCGCCCGCGGAGGCCAAGCCACGACCGAACCTCTCGCGAGAGGATCTGCAGCAGCGCGCCAACCTGCTCCGTCGCGAGCGCGACCGCCTCAACGACGAGGCCCGTGGCCACGCCGAGGAGCGCGACCAACTCAACGCCCAAGTGCGCGGCTTCGTCAACGAGGCCAACGAGCACAAGAAGCGCCGCGACGAGATGAACGAGTCCGTGCGGCGCCAGAAGGAGGTCCGCGACTAGGCCAACAAGGCGGCCGACGAGGCGCAGAAGGCGGCCGAGACGCTGCGGCGGGTGCGCATGCCGGAGGGCGACGCCGAGCTCACGGTCCAGAAGCTCAAGAAGGAGGCGCGCGCCCTCGAGTTCCAGCAGATGACCACCGTGCTCACCACCTCGAAGGAGAAGGCCCTCATGGAGCGCCTCAAGGAGATCGGCAAGACGCTCCGCGAGAAGGAGAAGGCCCTCAAGTCCGACCCCGAACTGAAGGCCGCCCTCGAACGCGCCGACGACCTCAAGGAGAAGGCGGAGAAGACCCACGCCAAGGTGGGCGAGCTCGCCGAGAAGGCGCAGGCGAGCCACGACGGCATGATCAAGCTCTACAAGGAGTCGGACAAGGTCCGCAAGAAGGCGGACAAGCTGCAGGAGCGCTTCGTGGTCTCCAAGATGGAGGCCGACAAGATACACAAGCAGTACATCGAGGTCGTGAACTGGATCCACGAGATCGAGGACGCCCAGGCCGCCACGTCGGGGCGCCCGTCCGCCGCGCAGCACCAAGCGAGCGAGGCCGCGGCCGAGATGGTGTTCCAGAAGTTCAAGGCGGGCGAGAAGCTCTCCACCGAGGACCTCCTCACGCTCCAGAAGGCAGGACTGCTCTAGGCATGGCCGACCTCCCGATGGTGGCGCTCGCCGCCCTTTTCATCGCGACGCCTGCCCTTCTCGCCGTGGCCGTGGACATCCAGGTGCGCGCCTTCCAGCGCGAGGCGTTCGGGCACCTCCAGAAGGCGGCGCGCTGGTTCCGCCTCATGACCTTCGCCGTCCTCCTCTACTACTTCGGCGTCCTCGCGGCGTCGCTCTACGCAGGGGACCTGCAGGGGATGCTGGAGTTCCCGGTGCCGCGCGAGGCGCTCGCCATCTACGTCCGCATCGGCGCCGCCACCCTCGCCTACGCCCTCGCCCTCATGGTCGCCAAGGAGCTCTACCTGGTGACCCGACCCGGCCGCATGGCCCCCGGCGCCCCCGCGGACGACGGACCGGCCGGACCCGGCGACCCTCCGCGGCAAGGTTGAAGCCCCGGCCGGCCTCGAAGGGGCCGTGGCCCCGACCTGCTCGAAGTGCCCCGCCGCCGCGGTGACCTTCCTCCGGTACGCCGGGACCCACCTCTGCCGGGAGCACTTCCTGGAGTTCTTCCTGCGGCGCGCCAAGGCGGAGATCGCCCGGCAGGGCCGCCTCCCGGAGGGGACGCTGGCGGTGGCGCTCTCGGG
>DATDQC010000165.1:0-9558 GCA_035292455.1 Thermoplasmatota archaeon | reverse complement strand
GATGCGCCACGCCCCGGTACTGCCCATCCCGGGGCGCGGCGACTACCGCGTCCGTCCGGTGTTCGTCGAAGACCTCGCAGCGCTCGCGGTCGCCCACGGTGCCCTTGAAGACAACGTTGCCGTCGCCGCCGGGAGTGGCTTGCCGGAGCCGCTTCTATCCTCGGGACTACTTACCACTCGCAGCGGCTTCGCGCCCAAGCCAAAGAATGGCCGGGACGGGTAAAAACAGAATGAAAAAGAGGGAGAGAAGGGAAAAGTTGGCGCACGGGGGACCGCAGACGCCGGTCCGGAACGGCGGTGACGCTCTACCCGAAGAGCGCTCCCAACCCTGCCGCCGCCTCTTCCTCGGTGACGCCCTTCTCCTCGGGCTTCTCCTCGGCCTTGGCGGCGGGCGCAGCGCCCGCGGGGGCGGCGGCGACGGCGACCGGCATGGCGGTCGCGTTCTTGATGGCGGCTCCGATGTCGGCGCCATCGAGGGCGGCGACGAGGGCCTTGACGCGGCCGGACTCGGCGGTGACGCCAGCGGCCTTCAGGACGGCGGTGACGTGGGCTTCGGTGATCTCCTTCTTGGCGCTGTGCAGGAGCAGCGCGCTGTAGACGTATTCCATGGTGTTCATTCCTCCTTTACCCAAACAGCGCGCCAAGACCGGCTGCGGCCTCTTCTTCGCTGACGCCCTTCTCCTCGGGCTTCTCCTCGGCCGGGGAGGCCTTGGAGCCGCCGGCCGAGGCGGGCGCCGCCGCGGCCACTTGGCTCAGGATCTTCAGGCTCTCCCCCAGGCGCTTCTTGAGCTCCTCGGAGAGGTCCGCCTCCTTCTTGCCGATGGAGGCGAGGACCTTCGCATAGTCCGCGGTGACCGCCTGCTCGACCGCCTTGTCCACGGAAAGGTTCTTTTCCAGCACAAGCGCGATGGCCTGCTTGTAGGCGCGGCCCAGCAGCGCATCGGCGGTGTCGGCGGTGATCCAGGCGGTGTCGAGCGACAGCTCGCGCGCGACGCGCACCGCGAGGCCGAGCTGGGCCAGGATGGCGGTGTCGTCGATGGCGAGCGTGTCGGGCAGGAAGATGGTGTCCTGCTCGAAGGCGGCGCGGAGGTCGATCTTGAGCTCGACCGGGCGGATCTCCAGCTTCGCGAGCATGCCGGCAAGCTCGGCGGAGACCGCCTGGCCCGCCTTGACGGGTGTGACGTCCTTCTGGATGACCACCTTGCCGGCGTCGATCTTGGCCGGGATGCCGACCTTCTGCAGCTCACCGACGATGGGGCCGGGGCCGAAGGGGGTCGGGCCCTTGGCGACGTGGACGTCCACCGGGCTGGTCTGGCCCGCCTTGAGGGGGGCCTTGGAGGCGCCCGCCTTGAGGGCCTTGTAGAGCCGGAAGGGGTTCATCTTGGTCGTCAGGATGACCGCCTGGCCCTGCACCTGCTCGGAGAGCGGGGCGAGGGCGGGGCGGTCCTTGGCGGCCTCGGCGAGGGCGATCTTGAGGAGGCTGTTCTTGGCGCCCACGACGGCGACCTGGCCGCGCAGGCTGCCGCGCATCTGCTGGATCTGCGGGCCGGGGATGCCGCCCACCTGGGCGATGCCGACCACGGGGCTGTCCTTGATGATCTTGGCGAGGCGCTGCACCTCGTCCTTCTTCCACGGGGCGACGTGAGCCTTGGCGGCGGCCATCAGACCACCCTCACGCTGGGGCCCATGGTGGTCTTGATGAACACGCCGCCGAGGTTCATGCGGCCGTGTTCGAGCTTGGACTCGACGCGCTTGAGGACCGCCTCGACGTTGTCGGCGATGTCCTCGGCCTTCATGCCCTCGGCGCCGACGACGCAGTGGAAGACGTTCTTGTCCTTGGAGCGGAGCTTGACGGTGTTGCGCAGGTTCGAGACCTGGCCGGAGGGGTCGCCGCCGGGCGGGATGGGGCGGGGCATCTTGCCGCGGGGGCCGAGGACGACACCGAGGGTCTTGCCAATCTGGGCCATGAGGGGGGCCTCGGCGAGGAAGTAGTGGATGCCGTTGGCGGTCTTCTTGAACTGCTGCTTGTTCTTCTGGAGGGACTCGAACTCGTCGGGCTGGATGACGAGGTCGGCGACCTTCTTCGCCTTCGCGGCGCCTTCACCCTGGGCGAAGACGGCAACCTTGGCGGTCTTGCCGCGCCCCTTGGGGAGGATGACGTCCTCGTCGATGCGGTTCTTGGGGACCGAGAGGTCGACGTTCTTCAGGAGAATCGCGAGGTCCACGGTCTGCGTGAACTTGCGCTCGAGAGCCTTGCCCTTCTCCAGGGCTTGCTTGACGGCGTTGACGGTGGCGGCTTCGGCGATGGGAATCACCCACGGCAGTGCGTGCGACCCGGGATGGGTCTCCTGCCGGCTTTTCGGCGACAGAGGGGGGATATTTAGCCGTTTGGTGGAGTCCCAGGAAGGCCGGACCGGCGGCGGCGCGGCCGGGGCGGGGGCAGCGCAGGATTCAAGCCGGGAGCCCGATGGGCGCCCCATGCGCAACCTTGCACCCGCCTTGGCGGTCGCCGTCCTCGTCCTCCTTGCAGGTTGCTCGGGGGGAGGCGGCTCCTCCGACCCGACGCCGTCGCCTTCCGCCACCACGACTTCGACGGGGCCCGAACCTGAGCCGGTCTTCATAGACCAGGTCTACCAGGAGGAGGATGCCGGCGTCCTGGTCGGCAACCCGGCCACCTGCGAGGCGGGCGTCCCGCCGGCCTCTGCGGCGACCTGGTCCGAATCCATGCAGGGCAACGGTTTCGACAGCTGGGGCTTCGTCGTGAAGGAGAACTCCACCGGCCTCGCCTACAACTTCACCGGTGCAGTGACCGGACAGGAGCTTGGCGACTACGTCCTGGCCTTCCTCAACGAGGATTTCAGCACGGTGCTGGGCGGCGCCGCCGCGGCACCCGGAGACACGGTGGGCGGCACCGTGCCGGAGGAGTCCTACTGGGGTTTCGTGACCCTCTGCGCCGGGGGCCACGGCGCGGCCCACTACGAGTCCTACGTCCGGGTCGAGGCCGCCTAGGGGCCATTTCACAACCTTACCTGGAAATTGGCTATCTTCGGCACCTGCCCAGCCGCGGATTACGCGGATTTCACGGATGCCCTTCCAGTCGCAATCTGCGCAATCTGCGGCCTCCCTTGCTGGAGTCCGACCGGAAAACCTCCCGCAGCGGGAAGGGTTGTGAAACGGTCTCTAGACTTCCCAGACGTCGCTCTTGCCGCGCTTGCGGTCCGGCTCCGCCGCCGCCTCGCCGGGGACGATGTCGCCCCGCCCGGTGCGGCGCGTGGTGGAGGTGATGCCCATCTCGGCGTCCACGTCGATGACGGCGCCGGAGGCGCGCGGCGCCCCCCGTCCGCCCGTCAGGGCCGCGACGGCCACGGCGGCGTCGTTGACGTTGTCCACCAGGGTCATCTCCCCCATGATCTGGAACCGCACCGGCTCCTTTGAGAGGCGGGTGAGGAACGTCTCGCACGCCCCCACCACCTTCTGCATGTCGAGCCGGCGCTGCGCAAGGGGGGCGTCGGCCGGGTAGCCGCCGAAGTAGACCGTGAGGAAGGCACGCTCGAGGCGCCGCACGAAGATGAGGGTCGAGGTGGCGTGCCCCATCGTGAGCTTGACCCCGGCGTTGTGGAAGACGAAGCCGGTCTCGCCGCCGTCCTGGACCTCCCACCCCTCGAGCCCCATCTCACGCGCCTGCAGCGGCCCCCACAGGGTGAGCTGCGCGGTCTTGGGGACGCGCCCCTCGAACTTGGCGGCGTACACGCCGGCGTCCATCACGTCCATGGTGGCATTCCAGAACGAGGCAGGGCAACGACGCCACTTAGCGTTTGGCAAATCGGCGCGCTATTGTTTCGCCCAATCCAGCATCAAGTCCACCGCCGTCTCCAGGTCCGGAGCGATGGCGGCGTACGGGACGCCCCGCCGACGGGCCGCTTCCTCGAGGCGGGCGGCGTCCGAGGTTGTTGCGAGAAGGATGCACGGAATCCCGAAGGCGGCGGCGGCCTCTGCATCCTTGAGTTTGTCCCCCACCATGACGGCGCGCTCCTTGCGGACGCGCCATCCGCCGGCTTCGAGAGCGGCGGCGCCGTCCTCCAGCATCCCGGGTCGGGGCTTCAGGCGTCGGTGCGGCCACCAGGCGGGGGCGTAGGCGGCCTCGATGCGGTCGAGCCGTCCGCCCGCCCTCTCCAGTTCCGAGCGGAACCGCGCGTGGAGGCGACGGATCATCCCCGGTGTTGCGGTGAGGAGGCCGACCCAGGGCTGGTTGGTGACCAGGCAGGTGCGGATCCACGGCTCGTTGAGGCGGGCAAACGATTCGCGGGCGCCGGGCAACCATTCAAGGTTCCGATAGAGGCGGACGCCCAGCGGCAGGTTGCGGTTGAAGACGCCGTCGCGGTCGAGGAAGACCGTGAAGGGCTCCGACGGCTTGCCGCGGCGCCCCCTCGGCTTCACTCCTTGGCCCCCAGGGTGGTGCGCCGCTCGGCGTAGGCGTTGTGCTTGTGGATGGACTCCTCCGCCTCGCTCGAGACGAAGGCCTCTAGGTCGCCCAGCGCGGCGTAGCGCCCCCGCAGGCCGTGCAGGACCTCGCGCACCACGTCCTCGACGAAGCGGGGCTTGGCGTGGGCCGCGAGGACCAGGTCGGCCTCGTCGCCGCGCTTGAGGAGTTCGTAGGTCGGGCTCGAGAGGCCCGCTTCGGCCACCTCCACCAGGTCGGCAGCCTCGACGTCGCCGTCGCCGGGGAGGTCGAGGACGATGGTGACGCGGTTGCGCTGGTTGTGCGTGATGACGGGGACCCCGCGGGCCTTGGGCCCGAGGCGGTGGCGCACCGTCTCCATGGCGCACGGGCAGGCGGTGATGCCCACCACCTGGACGCCAACCCGGCGCAGCGACGGGCGGCCGCGGAACGCCTCCGCCTCGGCCAGCAAGCGGTAGTTCTCCACCGTGGGCCTGCCGCCGGGGTTCTTGCGGGTGAGGAAGTAGTCAGCCTCGGCGCGGACGTGGGCGTGCGAGGCGTAGTCGTGTTTCTCAAGAAGGCGTTCGGCAAGGCGGCGACACAGGTTCTCGAGCCCCTTGGTCTCGCGCCCCACCACTTCCTCGTCGAGGATGCCCGCCAAGGCTTCCAGGTTGCGGCTCATGTGGGTGCCGCGCTGACGGGCGGGTAGGTCCACGAAGAGGTCGAAGGTGGCCACCACGCCGTGCGGCTTCTGCCGGGGACGGTGGACCGTCACGGGCTTCTTGACGCCCCGCACCCCGACGCGGGTCAACCGGTAGGTCCGGGGGGCCGCTCCAGCCTGGACGTCGGGGGCTCCCTCGCCGCGGCGGGCGGTGGTCTTGCGGACGGCCTTGCGGGGCACGGCGTGGCGCACGTGGGGACGGATTATGAAGTGCCCGCCGGCGGAGGCAGCATCGCCTCGAGCCGCGCCACCCGAGCCTCCAGGTCGGCGAGGCGGTCCGCGAAGGCGCGGCTTGAAGGAGCCCCGGCGGGCCGCCGGTCGAGCCAGGCTTGGAGGAGCCAGCCGGCACCGAACCCGGCCAGGGCGCCGGCGGCGAGCAGGAAGGGGAGCGGAACCGAGGGCACGGTCCGGAATGGTTGTGAAGATTCAGGTGGGGAGAGGGGGGATGGGTGAAGGCTCCCCCTTGCTTTTTAGGCTCCACCCCGTCGCCGGGGATGTGCTGGAGCTGCGCATCGACGGCTGGCGCAAAGGCATCCGCTTCAGCTCCGCCCACATCACGCCGGAGCACAAGAAGTGCGGCCGGCTGCACGGCCACACCTACGCCGTCCACCTCACCCTGCGGGGCGAGCAGGACGAGTGGGGGATGGTGCTCGACTTCGGCGTCATCACCGACACCCTCAAGGCCATCGCCGACGAGATGGACCACCTCGTGCTGGTGCCCACGGAGTCGAACCACTACTCCGACCTCAAGGTGACGAAGGCGACGGTGCAGTTCCGCGTCACCGACCCCTACACCGGCGAGCCCAAACGGTTCTCCTTCCCCCGCCAGGACTGCCATCTCCTTCCCATCCCGTCCACCACGGCGGAGGACCTCGCCCGACACGTCTACCGGGAGTTCATGAAGCGGACGAAGTTCACGACCAAGACCGCCTTCGTCGAAGTCGGGGTCGATGAGGGGTACGGCAAGGGAGCCTGGTACTCCGACGGCAAAGGCGTGAAGGTGAAGCGGGGGGCGTGACGGGTGGCCAAGCCGCGCCGCCTCCGGGCGGTCGTCCTCCTCTCCGGCGGCCTCGACTCCTGCACCGCGGCGGCGTGGGCCAAGACCAAAGGGTACGACCTCTACGCCATCTCCTTCGACTACGGGCAGCGGCACCGGCGCGAACTGGTCTCCGCCAGGGCGGTGGCGAAGGCACTCCGGGTCCAAGGGCACAAGGTGCTCAAGGTCCCGGTGGGCGAACTCGGCGGCTCGGCCCTCACCGACAAATCCATCGCGGTGCCCGACGCACCACGGACGGGCCGCATCGGAAGCCGCATCCCCGTGACCTACGTCCCGGCTCGCAACACCGTCTTCCTCTCCCTCGCACTCGGCTACGCCGAGGTCGTTGGGGCCACGGCCATCGTCATCGGCGCCAACGCCCTCGACTACTCCGGCTACCCCGACTGCCGACCCGAGTACCTGCGGGCCTTCGAGCGCATGGCCAACCTCGCCACCAAGGCGGGTGCCGAAGGGCGCCGCATCCGCATCCTCGCCCCCCTGGTGCGGCTCAAGAAAAAGGACATCGTGAAGAAGGCCCTCCGGCTTGGTGCTCCCGTGGGCCTGACCTGGAGCTGCTACCGGGGCGGCCGCCGGGCCTGCGGGACCTGCGAGTCGTGCGTGCTGCGGCTGCGGGGCTTCGCAGAGGCGGGCGCCTCGGACCCGGCGGTGGCCTGAGTGGCCTTGACCGACATCGTCCTCGAGGACGCGGGCATCGTCCTGACGCTCCTGTTGCTGGAGGCGGTCCTCTCCTTCGACAACGCCGCCATCCTCGCGGCCATGGTGCGCCGCCTTCCCATCCAGGACCGGCGCAAGGCTCTCCTCTATGGCCTGGTGGGTGCCTACGTCCTCCGCATCGGTGCCATCCTGCTCGCCACCGTCCTCATCCAGACCCCGGAACTAAAGGTGGTCGGGGGTCTCTACCTCATCTTCCTCGGTGCGAAGCACTTCTGGAACCTTGCGCGGTACGAGCCGGAGGCGCACAAGCAACACCAGGTCAAGCCCGGCCTCTTCGCCCGCTTCGGCGTTCCCGCCCTGGTGGCCATCATCGTCCAGATCGAGCTCGTGGACCTTGCCTTCGCCATCGACCAGGTCGTGGTCGCGGTGGCGTTCACCGAGAAGGTGTACCTCATCATCATCGCGAGTATGCTCGGCATCCTGTTCCTGCGCCTCGCCGCGGCGCTCATCGCCCGCGTCATGGACTGGCTTCCCCTCCTGGAGCATATGGCCTACGTCGCCGTCACGTACGTCGGCGTGAAACTGATCCTGCTCTACCCGATGGCGTTCCTCAACGACGGCCACGGCGTCCACATCCCGACGCCGCTTAGCATCGCCATCACCCTCGCCCTCTTCAGCGTGCCCATCCTGGTCAAGCTTCTGTTCAACGTGCCGCGCAGCCACCCGGGGGGGCACAACCTGACGCCGCGCGGAACGGAGTCGTCCCCCCCGCTTCCCGGCCAGGCGCACCTCCAGAGCGCCAACCGTGACATCAAGGACGCGCCGCGCGAGATCGACGGCGTCCTGCAGCCGCCACGGCCGCCGGAGCCGCCGGCCTAACACCGGGAAGCGGCGAACTTAAGCCGGCGCTGCCTTCGACCCTCGATGCTCGACCTGTTGTCCGACCCGGCCATCTGGGTGGCGTTCCTTACCCTGACGGCGCTGGAGATGGTGCTGGGCATCGACAACGTGGTCTTCATCTCCATCCTGGCGGACAAGTTGCCTGCCGGCCAACGCGCCAAGGCCAGGCGCGTCGGCCTGGCACTGGCGATGCTGCTCCGCATCGCCTTGGTCATGTCCGTCGCGTGGATTGTCGGCCTCACCGAGCCGGTCTTCACGCTCCTCGACCACGGTGTCTCTTGGCGCGACCTCGTCCTCATCGTCGGCGGCCTGTTCCTCCTCGGCAAGGCGACGCACGAGATCCACGGGGCCCTGGAAGGCGCGCAGGGCCATGCGTCGGCAAGGGTGCCGGCCTCCTTCCCGGCCGTCATCGCGCAGATCCTAGCGCTCGACCTCGTGTTCTCCATCGACTCCGTCATCACGGCCGTAGGTCTCACGGACATCATCCCGGTGATGGTGGCCGCCGTCATGGTCGCCGTCGCCGCGATGATGGTCGCCGCCGGCCCCATCGGTTCCTTCGTGTCGCGCCATCCCACCGTGAAAATGCTGGCCCTAAGCTTCCTGCTCATGATTGGCGGGCTGCTCGTCGCCGAAGGGTTCGGGCAGCACATCCCGCACGGCTACATCTACTTCGCCATGGCCTTCTCCCTCGGCGTCGAGATGCTCAATATTCGCCTGCGCAAGGTGGCCCCGCCCGTGGAACTGCACAGTGCCTACGTCGAGCCAGGCGAGGCGCCGAAGGCCTGAGGCCGCCCCGGCCGCTCTCCTTAAGCGCCCAAGCCCTGCCGGGAATCGTGCAGGTCACGGAGACCTTCCTCTCCATCCAAGGCGAGGGGCGGCGGATGGGAATCCCCACGGCGTTCGTGCGGGCCACCGGCTGCCACCTCCGCTGCGTCTGGTGCGACGCCGCCTACGCCTTCCACGGCGGCACCAAACGCTCCGTGGACGACCTCATGGCATGGCTTGCGACCCAGCCCACCAAGGAGGTCTGCTTCACCGGCGGCGAGCCCCTCCTCCAGAAGGACGCCTGGGAGTTCCTGGAGCGCCTCGTCGCCGAGGGCTACTCGGTGGTCCTTGAGACCTCGGGCAACGTGGACTTCTCGCGCGCCAACCGGCTGCCCCCCGGGCAGCGCGGACGGCTTTGCGTCAGCATGGACATCAAGTGCCCGGGCTCCGGCATGGCGGAGAAGAACGACCTCCGCCTCCTTGCGGACCTCCGGCCGAGCGACCAACTGAAGTTCGTCCTCGCCGACCGGCGCGACTACGACTTCGCGGCGGACGTCGTGCGCCGGCACCGACCGTTCCCCTGCCCGGTCTACTTCCATCCCGTCGGCGGCGTGGACCCCAAGGCCATCACCGAGTGGCTCTTGGCAGAGAAGGAGCCGCTCGCGGTCCACGTCGGGCTGCAGCTCCACAAACTGGTGTGGGGCGACGTGCCCGGGCGCTGACGCTCTTTCGACGTCGCGACTAGAGTCCTTATGAGCCGCGGCGCCCGCTTCGCACCATGCGCTGGTTGACCGTTCCTCTCTGCCTCTTGCTTGCCGGCTGCGGGGGCGCACCGGATGCCGAGAACCCGGCTGACGAGGACGCGGCCGCGATGGACGCCGAGCGGGGCTCCTCCCCGCCCGCGGCGGATGCGACGGCCGCCGGCGGCGAGACGGAGGCCACCGCCTCGTGGCAAGGCTCCACCATCAGTTCCTTCTGCATCTGGACGGAGCCGGTGAGGGATGGCTGCTTTGGCATCCACCA
>DATDQC010000164.1:0-4392 GCA_035292455.1 Thermoplasmatota archaeon | reverse complement strand
GGTACTGGTTACGGAAGAAACGGTAGAAGATCCACCCGAGCGAGGCGACCAGGAACGCGGTGTCGGCGACGACCATCCACATCAAGCGGTTGTGGGCGTCGAAGTCCCCGGTTTCGAACTCCTGGCCGGCGAGGAAGGCGTGGCGTACCAGGAGGATGAGCGAGACGGCGAAGACCGCGATGACGGCGAGGTCGGTGTAGAACAGGTAGCGCTTCCACGACGCGCGGTCCACCCGCTGCGCCTCCTCAAGGTCCACGCCCGGCGACTTGCGGGGCCTCCCAAAACCCCTTTGGAATCGTCCTGCTCCGCGGGCCGTCATGGAACCGGCCGGCGGGGCGGCAGCCGCGGAGGCGGAGCTCGAGGCGCTGGCGGCCCGCGTGCGCGCCTGCATCCGCTGTCCGCTCCATGCCGGCCGCACCCACGCCGTCCCGGGCGAGGGCTCGGGGGCGAGCGGCGTCTTCCTGGTGGGGGAGGCTCCGGGCCGCAACGAGGACGCCACCGGAAGGCCGTTTTGCGGTGCAGCCGGGAAGAACCTGGACCTGGCCTTGCGGGAGGCGGGGCTGGAGCGCGCCTCCTGCTTCGTCACCAGCATCGTGAAGTGCCGGCCTCCGGGGAACCGCGACCCCAGGGAGGGTGAGAAGGCAGCCTGCCATCCCTTCTTGGAGGCCCAGGTTCGCCTGCTGCGGCCTCGGGTCCTGGTGGCGCTCGGGAGGCACGGCCTCTCCGCGCTCGTGGGCGAGGTCCCCAAGGAGTTCGCCACCCTCACCGGGACCTTCCTGGAGGGGCCCGGCGGCGTCCCGGTCTTCGTCAGCCTCCACCCGGCGGCGGTCATCTACCGCCAGAAGTGGAAGGGGCGCTACCTGGAGGAGTGGGGGCGCTTCGGGGCGTGGCTCCGGAGTGGCCGTCCCCCGCCCCCTCAGGGGCAGCCTGTCTGACGGCCATTTCCTGTGGAGTCCACAGGAAACCGGGGGCTTGCGAGTAGGGGGAAGGGCGGGTTTCCAGGAGGAGAAACTATGCCAGGCCAGCTCCCGACCAACTGATTTTATATACGGTACCGTCAATGGCACTGTCAGACAAAGTCGGACAAACTGGCGCTTCTGGTGCCAGAGTCTGACAATGTCAGGTCTTGGCTGTCCGACAGCCGGGACCGCTCACCGAGGTCCCCCAATGGCCACGAAGAACCCCTCCGACCGCGTCACGATCCGCTTGCCCGCCAAGCAGGTCAGGGACATGGACTCCCTGATCGAGCTCGGGCGCTACGCGACGCGCACGGAGGTCATCCGCGACGCGCTCCGGATGTTCTTCGAGCAGCAGGGCGCCCAGGCCCTCAAGACGATCGAGGCAGAGAGGGGGATGCTGCAGATCCAGCAACTCGCCGCCGACATCCAGCGCCTGAAGCGCCAGACGGGGTTGAAGTGAGCCTCATGGTCCTTGCCTTACCAGGTGGGGATGGGATGCACAAGAGGCTCCGGGGGGCTGGCGACGCCCCCCGGACCTCCAGTACCGGAGTCGCCAAATTTGGAGGAGCCACACCATGCAAAGCCTGATTGGAGCCGCTGTAGGATATGCACAAGAGCAGGAGCTCAAGGAGTACGAAAACTTCGGTGAGCCCAAGATCGTCATCATCGGCTGCGGAGGCGCTGGCGGGAACACCGTCAACCGCCTCCACAAGCTCGGTGTCCGTGGCGCGGAGACCATCGCCATCAACACCGACAAGCAGGCCCTTGACCTCGTCGAGGCGGACAAGAAGCTCCTCGTCGGGAAGACCATCACCCGCGGCCTGGGGGCCGGCGGCTACCCCGAGGTGGCCGAGCGCTGCGCCGAGCAGGCGCGCGGCAAGCTCGAGGAGATGCTCAAGGGCGCCGACCTCGTCTTCATCACGGCCGGCATGGGCGGCGGCACCGGAACCGGCACCGCCCCCGTGGTCGCGGACGTCGCCAAGAAGATGGGCGCCATCGTCGTCGGCATGTGCTCGACGCCGTTCAACGTGGAGCGCGCCCGCATCATCAAGGGCGACGAGGGGCTGCAGAAGCTGCGCTCCCGCGCGGACTCCGTCATCGTCCTCGACAACAACCGTCTCCTGAAATACGTCCCGAACCTCCCGATCGACCAGGCCTTCTCGGTCATGGACCAGCTCATCGCGGAGACCGTGAAGGGCATCTCGGAGACCATCACCCAACCCTCCCTCATCAACCTCGACTACGCCGACGTCAAGGCGATCATGGGCGAGGGCGGTGTGGCTGTCATGCTGTGGGGCGAGGCCAAGACCTCCGACGGCGCGTCCGCCGTCGTGAGCGAGGCCCTCAACCACCCGCTCCTCGATGTGGACTACCGCGGCGCCACCGGCGCCCTCATCCACATCACGGGCGGACCGGACCTCACCCTCAAGCACGCCGAGGAGGTCGCCGAAGGCCTCACCTACGAGCTCGACAGCCAGGCCAACGTCATCTGGGGCGCCCGCGTGCTCCCTGCCTTCGAGGGCCGCTGCCGCGTCATGGCCATCATGACCGGCATCACCTCGGTGCAGGCCGACCAGCCGGCGCCGCAGGGCATGGTCGCCTTCACCGGCAAGCCGGTGGCGAGCGGCGCGACCGCCGGGCCCGCCGGCGGCCGGGGCAAGGGCTACCAGCTCGAGCGCCCGACCAGCATGGCCCACCAGAAGGCCGGCCGCCCGAGCGGCAACGGCCTCGACATCATCGAGTAGACTGAACCAACACCCACCGGCCCCCACGCTTGAAGGCGTCCTCCCACGCCTTCCGGCTCCTCCCCCGGGGGCTGGTCCCGGGGGGCGTTGTCCACGCCCCCCGGGCCTCTTCCCCGCCTTTTTCCCATCCCTCTTTTTGGCCGCATCCTTCCCGCGGCGACCCGGACAGGGCGCTCGCCTCGCCCGATAGCTATTTCCGGCCTCGGGGGGGTTGCCCCGGCATGCGGTGGTTGCCCCTCCTCGTGGCGCTCGCTTTCCTGATGGCCGGTTGCTCCAGCTCGGGAGACTCCCCCGAAGGGATCGCCAAGGCGGCGGTTGACCGCCTCGACCGCGACCAAGGCCTTGATGGCGACATGTCCGGCGTAACCTTCCGCATGGACCTCACCGTGGATGGGCCACCGGAGATGGAGATTGGGGCCACGGGAAGTCTGGTGGCGTATCGGGGGGACGCGATGAAAATGGAGTTCCGCTTCAACGATGTGTCCATGGACGGCGAGGAAGTCTCCCAGCTCGAGGAGCTTCTCATAGTGATGTTCTGCACCCCGGACCGCCTTGTTGTCCAGGTGGAGGGGGACGAAGCCTGGGGAGGCAACGACATTGACCTCGAAACCGAGAACGACGCCGGCGCCTGCCTCGGCGATGACGTGAACGAAGCGCTCATCGCCTCCAGCCTGGGCCGCATCGTGGATGAGATGGGCGACGGCATGGCAGGGAATTTCGTGGCGATTTTCCTGGAACCCGAGGCGGAGGATGAATACGAAGTGAAGGAAGCGCGACAGGATGGCGACCGCATCCGAGCCACCTACCTTGTGACCGATGAGGATGGCACCCACGAGGAGGACGTCATCATCGAGGACGGACGCATCGTCGAGCAGTCGCTGGAGAGTGACGAGGATGGCGTCCGTACAGAGGTACTGCTCAGGTTCACCTACGGCACCCGGACGGCGGCGCCCTCGATCCGGGGCGCGGACGAGGTCTAGCGCGCTCGGGCCGTTGCAGCTCCCGCCGTCACGCCCGCAGCGTGCACGCCATGCACACCGCACCGCTCGTCGGCTCGCCACAGTCTTGGCATTCCAGGATTCGGGCCGAGGGCAGCGTCCCCCGCAGGATCGGTTGGAGGCGTTCGGCCCCCTTCACCAGCGCGTGCCGGGTCCCTGGCGTCACAGCCTCCAACCCCATCACGACGTCGCGAAGGGCGAAGCGGTGGCTGCGCTCGGCGTAGGGGCACTCCCCCTCGTGGTGGAAGGGCAGCCCCTGCAGGACAGCGTAGAGCAGCACCTCCTTCTCCGGGATGGTGCGGAAGGGGAGGATCCGGGGGACGAGGCCCGCGACGGCCTCGCCGGTGTCGTGCGGGGCGAGGCGCGCCAAGCGCTCGAGGTCCCCCTTGAGATGGTTCATCAGCACCGTTTGAGCCATGTCGTCGAGGTTGTGCCCGGTGACCACGGCGGCGGCCCCCGCCTCCTTCGCGAGGCGGTTGATGCCCACACGGCGGAACACCCCGCACGGGCCGCAGGCGGGCCGCGGCGTCCCCGGCGCCGGCTCCCCGCGCGGGCCCCGCAGGCCAGCGGCGTACTCGTCCATGGTGTAACCCGCGAGGTCCCGGGTGCGGACGACCTGCCACGGCACGCCGAGGTCGGAGGTGACCTGCCGGCAGACCTCGAGGGCGCGGTCGCGGTAGCCGGCGATGC
>DATDQC010000163.1:0-4376 GCA_035292455.1 Thermoplasmatota archaeon | reverse complement strand
GAGATGATGGTCTGCTCGTTCTTGAAGAACTCGATCTTCTGGTAGTGCATGTCGAGGGTCATGTTGGGGATGTCGGGGTCGTGGGCGGCGGCGTCGTTGGCGCCGTTGGCCACCGCCCAGAAGACCAGCACGACGAAGAGGAGCTCGATGGCGGTGAGTGCGAGGATGAGCGCCCCGATGAAGGCGGGCCGGGGGGCGGGGGTGCGGCGGACCTCCGTCCCGGGCGTCTTGGGCGTGGCGATCTCCAGCCCCATCGCTCACCGGTCCTTCGGGTCCGTGTTGTGGGGGTTGACGAACTTCAGGTAGACGAACCCGGCGACCATGACGAAGATCATGCCGGCGAGCCCGATGAGGCCGATCCAGTACTGCTGGAGGGAGATGCCGAACTCAACCTCCTCCTCGGGGGCCGAGCCCACCATGGCACCCTCCTCGTCGGTGATCCAGATGCCCGTCCGGTACACCTGGTCGCCCTCGTTGGGGCTGGAGCTGCCGTCCACGTCGTTCACGAAGAGGTCGAAGCCCACCGCGCCGGAAGCCGGCGGGGTCCAGGTGACCTCCCACGAAGTGAGGCCGGGGCCGACGTGGGTGGCCTGCGAGCCGTCCCCGCTCACCTGGGACTGGCCTGCGACCGCCTCCAGCTTGCCCGCCGAGGCACGCAGGTTGAAGCCGGCGTGGTTGGCGGCGCCAGGCTCGTTCTGCTCGTCGAGCGTGATGGTGAGGGTGTAGACGGCGTGCGGGTCGTAGGCGTTGCCGGCCAGGGTGTTGCCCTCGGCATCGGTGAAGGACCACTGGATGACGTCGGTGCCGCCGGCCGCGAACTCGTGGGGGGCCGCCGAGCCGGGCCCGTGGCACGCCACGCAGCCAATCTTCCCAAAGTCGGCCTCGCCCGCCGGGGGCGGGGCGTTGGCACCTCCCTCGCAGCCGTTGCAGATGCCGGTCGAGAAGCCGAAGACCGACGGGGCGGCCGCCAGGAGGGCCACCAGGGCAAGGAGAAGGACCGGACCCAGCCTCCGCACGCCAACAGGAGTGGCCACGGCGGCGCCGAAGCCGGGCGCCACTATAAGCGTCGCGGAGGCGAAGCGCACCGCGGCGACCCCTTCGCCTTCGAGAGGGCTTAAGAACGGCCCCGGTGTCGCGCGGCCGCCATGGCCAAGAGCGCCCGTGCTGCGGAGCCGAAGCACAAGGACCACCCCGAGTTGGACGAGGCCCGGCGGGCCCGCCACGAGCGGCTCACGCTCATCATCATGCTGGAGGGCGCGGTGGCCATCATCGCGGGCATGTTCCTCATCAGCCAGTTCCTCTCAAGCGGCGAACCCAAGCCCCAGACGCTGCTCATCGCCGAGATCCTGTTCGGGGTGCTCGTGGTCGGCACCGCCGCCACCATGCTGCTGCGGCGCCGTTTCGACCGCCAGAAGGCGTAGCGGGCTGAACGACCTCTAACCTCTTACGCCTGGTGGAACGCCGTCGCCTCGCCGGAGGCGCGCGCCGAGAAGCCGTAGGTGGCGAGGGGCAGGTCGGCGGGCGCTTCCACGACGACCCGGAGCGACAACGGCCCCTCCCAGCGCACGGCCCCGTCGTAGGTGTCGGGGTCGGCGTGCCGCCTTTCGGGTGTCTCCATCCAGCGGTGCTCCACCGTGAGGTTGACGCTCGCCGAGGTCGCCCCCGGCGCCACGGCCATCGGGACGCGCATCGGGGGGCCGCGCGAGCCGTCGGGGGCCAGCACCTGCACCTCGACGGTGGCCGTCCCGCCCGCCGCGGCCTGGCCCTGGAACTCCACCAGGAGCTCGAGGTGGACCGAGGTGGCGTTGTCGGGGAGCGTCCAGTTGAGGAGGGCGCCCGCGGCGCCCGCGACCTCGGCCGACGCCTCGGCGAGCGGGGCGCCGGATTCCTCGAAGCGCAGGCCCACCCGGTCGTCGCGGGCCTCGAGGGTGGCGAGGGCGGCGGCGGTCAGCCCAAGGACCGCGAGACCCACCAGGACGAAGGCGAGGTCGGTGCTGCGCATCGGCCAGGCGACACCCGCCGCGACGGATAGGCTTGACGCCGCAAGCGTGAAGCCGGCCCCTCGGGTGGACGCGGCGTGGCCGAGACCCTGCCCGATGTCTCCCGGCGCGTCGCCGAGCGGGCCGATGTCCCGTGGGAGGAGGCGCAGGGGCGCATCGTGGTGCGCCGCCGGCGGACCGGCCGGGTGGGGGGCGCCGTGCTGCGGCTGTTTGGCATCCCGGCCGACGTCACCGTCCACCTCGACCCCCTGGGCTCCGAGGCGTGGCTCCTCATGGATGGTTCGCGCACCGTGGCGGCCATCCGCACCGAGCTCGAGTCGCGCCACCCTGGGGAGCCGGACCTGGCGCTTCGGCTCGGGCGCTTCCTGGGGACGATGGTCTCCAAGGGGTTCGTCCGGCTGCGGTAGCGTCCCGGCGCGACCCCTTGGCTACTGCTACTCCGTGCAGATGCCGTCCCAGTCGCGGTAGAGGAACGAAACGATGTAGTTGTAGTGGACGACGCTCGGGGTGTCGGGGTCGTGGTCGAGGTCGGGCAGGAAGAGCCAATGGATGCGGATGGGGTCGGGGGCGGCCGGCTCCGCGGCATCGGCGAGCGGGACGAAGAACGTGAAGTTCCCCCTCGTGCCCTCCGCGAAGCGCAGGCGGTCCTGGGGGACGTAGTGGCCGGCGCCGTCGGTGAAGCGGAGGTCGATGACCAGGAGGGGCTCGCCGGTGCGGGCGTTCACGACCTGCGCCTCCACGTTGGCGTCGACGACGGCCATGCCGTGCGGAAGCCCGGTGCCGCCCGGCTTGAGCTCGATCTCGAACCGGTCGAGCTGCCGCCCATCAAACTCCAGGCGCCCCGCCCCGATGCCGTACTGTTCCGGCGGACCGGTCGCACCTGAGGGGCGGCCGCCGTCGGTCTGCGTAGGACCGTCGAAGAGGGTGCGGTTGTAGTAGAATCCGTTGGTGGCGCTCCAGGTGCCGGGAGCGGTGACGCGCTGGCAGCCCGTAGGCTCCGCGTCCCCGGGCGGTCCCACGGCGCACCCCGCGAGGGCCGCCAGGGCGAGCGCGAGGAGGGCGACGACGGTGCGCACGCCGCGACGACGGGGGGCCGCCTTCATGGGGTTTGCGTCCGGGGCCTGCCGACGACGCTACCTTCCACGCCCTTCTACGCCCCGCACACCCGGTAATGGAAGGTGGCGAGGGCGTCCAGGCTGGCGGTGGCGACCCCGGTGCCCGTGGGCTCCAGGCGCCACTCCAGGCGGACCGGACCTGGCGCGGCGGGCTCGCCCTCCGAGATGCCGGTGAGGAGGACATCGAACTCCTGGCCGTCGTCGCCCACGCCGTCCAGGACCACGACGGGCCGCAACTGCGCCGACTCCTCGCGGAAGTCCCGGATGAGGGGCTGCCGGTCGCCCACGAAGGCGCGCAGTTCCAGGCTGCCATGGAAGAGGGTGAGGTTGTCCACGCGGACGCGCACCAGGTCGAAGGGGTCGCCGTTGTGGAGCCAGGCGAGGCTGCCGGGGTCCTGCCCTTCGGTGCCGGGCGGCTGGACGCTCCAGTCCTCGCTTCCCGGGCCGCTCAAGGCGAGGGGATGGTTGGCCCGCCCGGGGCCCTGGATCCAGGAGGGGCAGAGGCCGAAGAGGGGGTCCTCCGCCTTGTCGTCCGTGGCCGCGCAGCCGGCGACCGACAGGGCGACGAGGGCGGCGGCGAGGAGCAGGCGCACGGGTCGCCCAACGAGGGGCCGCTTTTGGAGCCTGTGGACGGGGGCTTTATCGCGCCGGCTGCGCTCCCGAGGTCGTGCTCGACCGCAAGGCGATGCAGGAAGCGGTGGAGGGGTACGACCCCAAGCGCCTGGCGCTCTCCTGCGTCGCGAGCCACTCCGGCCTCGACGTCTACGACGGCGCCGCCGACGAGGGGTTGCGCTCCATCGCGGTGGCCCAGAAGGGCCGGCACGAGGTCTACGCGCGCTACTTCAGGACGCTCCGCGACGGCAAGGGCCGGCGCCTGCGGGGCTGCGTGGACGAGACCTGGACCTACACCACGTACGACGGCGTCATGGCCACCGCTCAGCAGGCCCGCCTGCGGAAGGCCAACGCCCTCTGGGTCCCCAACCGGGCGTGGACGAGCTATTGCCCCATCGACGGCGTCGAGGACGGCTTCGCCGTGCCCATGGTGGGCTCGCGGAACATGCTGCGCTCCGAGAACCGCGGCGAGAAGCGCGACTATTACTGGCTCCTCAAGAAAGGGGGGCTGCCCTTCCCGCGCCGCATCAAGGAGCCGGAGGACATCGACCGGCTCGCCATCGTCAAGCTGCACCACGCCAAGAAGAAATTGGAGCGCGGTTTCTTCACGGCCGCCAGCCCCAAGGAGTTCAACCAGAAGGCGACGGCG
>DATDQC010000162.1:0-5854 GCA_035292455.1 Thermoplasmatota archaeon | reverse complement strand
CCCGGCCAGGCGCCCCGGGACCGGGTTCTTTCCGGGAAAGGACGGGCCGTGCCGGATTCGAACCGGCGACCGGCGGGTTAAAAGCCCGCTGCGCTACCGAACTACGCCAACGGCCCATCCTCCTCCAGAGGATCGCCGTTGATGAAGCCTTGCAGGCCCGGGGGCCGCTCCGCAGCCTCTTTGCCGGAGAAGGCCGATGCCGCGGCATGGCTGCCGCCAAGCGACGCCGCCGCAGGACGAAGCTGACCGCCAAGCAGCGCGCGCAGCGCAAGTACGCCGCCAAGATGCGCTCGGTCCGCAAACGGGCCAAGAAGACCAAGGGGGGCCACGGCCGCATCAAGAAGCGGACCGCCGCCAAGAAGCTCCGCCGCCGCTACGGCCTCAAGGGCTGACCGGCCCCCGGACCCGCCCGCCCCCAACGGCCAAATACCGGCCCCGAGTGGCCGCGCCCGGACACCATGGGCGAAGTCCTCCTGAAGTACCGCCTGAGCCCCGACGAGGGCGTGGACGCCGCGAGCCTTGAAGCCAAGGTCCGCAAGGCCATCCCCGCGACCCTGGGGAAGGTCTCCAAGGCCGACGTCCAGCCCTTCGTCTTCGGCATGAAGGTCCTCGTGGTGGCGCTCATCGTCCAGGACGAGGACGGGAACAACGACAAGGTCGAGCAGATTCTCCAGGGGATTCCAGGCATCGGCGGCGCCGAACTCCTGGACATGGGCCGCTTGATGTGAAGGCCTCAGGCGGCCTCTCGCCGCGCCTCGAAGGAGGAGCGGCCGAGGGTCGCTTGATGTAACGGCATCAAGGGACTTCTCGCCGCGCCGACCCCGCCCTCCGGCTTTTATCCGGCCGGCGCCCTCGCCGACCGTCTCCGATGCCCTTCGTCTTCTCCTCCGAGTCGGTGACGGAAGGTCACCCGGACAAGGTCGCCGACCGCATCAGCGACGCGGTCCTCGACGCCCACCTGCGGGGCGACCCCTACGCCCGCGTCGCCTGCGAATCTCTCGTCGCGACGGAGTTCATCTGCCTCGCCGGCGAGATCACCTCCGCCGCCGACGTGGACTACGAGGCCATCGCCCGCCGCGCCATCAAGGAGATCGGCTACGACTCCGCCGCGGCCGGCATCGGCTGGGACACCGCGGAGTTCACCTCCCGCATCGTGCCGCAGTCCCCCGACATCGCGAAGGGCGTGGGCCGCAGCCGCAGCTCCAAGCGGGTGGGCGCGGGCGACCAGGGCATGATGTTCGGCTACGCCGAGGCCGCCCGCGGCGACGGCACCGCGCCGGACCACATGCCGGTCCCCATAAGCCTGGCGCACGGCCTCACCCGCCGCCTCACCGAGCTTCGCCGCAAGCGCAAGCTCACCTACCTCCGCCCCGACGGCAAGTCGCAGGTCTCGGTCCGCTTCGAGAAAGGCAAGCCGGTGGCGGTGGACGCCGTGGTGCTCGCTGCCCAGCACAAGCCGGAGATGAGCCGCAACCAGGAGGAACTCCACGAGGACCTCCGGGAACACTGCATCCGCGCCGTCGTCCCGGAAGAGTGGCTCCACAAGGGGACGAAGTACTTCATCAACCACACCGGCGAGTTCGAGACCGGCGGCCCCCGGGGCGACTGCGGGCTCACCGGCCGCAAGATCATCGTGGACACCTACGGCGGCTGGATCCCGCACGGCGGCGGCGCCTTCTCGGGGAAGGACCCCACCAAGGTGGACCGCTCGGCCGCCTACTACGCCCGCTACGCCGCCAAGAACCTGGTGGCGGCCGGGTTGGCCAAGCGGCTCCAGATCCAGGTCGCCTACTCCATCGGCAGCGTCGAGCCGGTGAGCCTCAACGTCAACGCCTTTGGCACCGGCAAGAAGTCCGACGAGGCGCTGGAGCGCATCCTGCGGAACGAGTTCGACTTCTCGCCCGGCGCCATCATCGAGCAGTTGGGGCTGCGGGCCCCGCTCTACACGCCGGTCACGGCGTACGGCCACTTCGGCCGCACCGACCTCGACCTGCCGTGGGAGCGCACCGACCGCGCCAAGCGGCTCTGAATCGTCCCCGACCCGGCTCTGGCGTCTAGAAGGGCTGCGCCGCGGTGGTCGGCCCCTGGCTGACCTTGACGAAGTCCTTCTCGCCGCAGTTGGGGCAGGCGCGGAAGCGGGACTCGTGGAGCTCCTGCTCCCCAAAGACCCCGACCGTGATGCGCTCCAGGCAGTGCTCGCACTGGTAGGTGACCTCCCGAAGCTCGCCCGTGGGGGGCGGGGCGCGCACCGGCTCCGACTCGGCGTCGGGGAGGGCGCTGTAGGTGCCGCACACCGGGCAGCTGAAGGAGATCTTCTTGCGGCCGCTGAAGTGCACCTCGCCGAACTGGAAGATGCTCTTGCACTGCGGACAGGAGAGGAGCGCCTTCTCGAGCGCGGCGAGCTGGGCGATCTCCGCCTCCGAGCGCTTGCGGCTGATGAGGAGGATGACGCCGATGACGAACAGCAGCCCGTAGGCGCCGTAGACGCCGTACTGCATCTTGGACTCGAGGAACATGATGTCCATGAGGCTCGCCACGAAGACCACGATGGCGAGCAGGATGAAGACGCCGTAGAGCGCCCGGCGGCGCGCCACGTTGGCCCGCAGGTGCTGGTAGCGCTTGTAGCGGTTCACCGGAGGCGCCGCCTCGGGTTGGCCGAAGGGGTCACCGTAGCCGCCCGCCGCGGGGTCGTTGTAGCCGGAGCCGGCAGGTGCCGGGGCGTCGAAGGCCGAGGTGCCGTCCGGGCTCACAGCTTCCACCTCCCAGCAAGGCCGACGATGGAAAGCACGAGCACGGCCGCCATGCCTCCCGCGGAGGCCCCAAGGTAGCCGGGGTCGGCCTTCAGCTTGTCGAGGGCGGAGTCGTCCGAGCCGGCGGTGGTCGAGGGACCCGCGCTGGAGGTGGGGGCGGCCGTCGTCGTGGGGGGCGGCGTCGTGGTGGGGGGCGGCGTGGTGCCGGGGTCGTCGGCGTCGAGCGGGTCGGTTCCGTCGTCCACCTCGTCGCCGTCGCCAAAGCCGTCGCCGTCGGTGTCGGGGTCGAGGGGGTCGGTGCCCGCGGTGAGTTCGTCGCCGTCGTCGAGGCCGTCCTCATCCGTGTCCGCGTTGTTGGGGTCCGTGCCCTGCTCAAACTCGGCGGCGTTGGTGAGGCCGTCGCCGTCCGGGTCGCCCGAGGCGTCCTGGCCGAGGTTGCCGAAGTTGTCCTCTTCCCAGGCGTCATCCAGGCCGTCGTTGTCGGTGTCGCCCGGGGGGCCAACGGAGCCTACCGTGAAGGTGTAGTTGGTGCCGAAGCCCGTATCGGGCGCGGTGTCCGTGATGACGTTGAGAGGGTCTGCGAGGGGAGTGCCCGTGGAGGAAACCGTGATGCCGCTCATGACTGCCCCGCCGGTCACGTTGCCGACATTCCCCTTGGTGACGTTCATGGTGAGGTGGCCATCCACGAAAGTCGCGTTGACGGCCACACCGCCCGGGACGACCAAGCCGTCCCCAAGCTGGTCCTGCGGCAGGTTGTCGCCTCCCGCCGGGAGGGACGAGGCTAGGGGGGCCTTGTGGAGGGTGGCCTCGGCCGTGTAGGCCGTCGCGCCGATGCTGAAACTGAAGACATAGAGGTACTCGGTCGAGGTCGTCGCGCCGGTCCCGCTGGTCTGGACGTGGATCTGGAACTGGGTGACCGTCTCGTTGTCCACCCAGGCGGCCAGGATGTCGGCGTTGTTGAACTGGCACACCACGCCGACCGGGGCGGGGATTTCAGGGAGGCAGAGAGGCGCCTCATTCGCCGCCACATGGTCGTGGGCGGCATCCGTGACTTCGGGCGCCTCGGCGGTTCCGGCAAGTGCTGGTTGGACGAGGAGCAGGACCGCGGCGGCCAGGGTCCATAGCCCAAGCTGAAGGGCACGGGAGCTAAGGTTCATCAGGCGTGGACGTGGGTTTTCCTGTATATAACCTTCAGTTTCCACGGACTGCGGGTCATGCCTGGGGATTGGCCCTCGGCCTACGCTTCCGCTTCGGCCTCGTCCCCGAAAAGGCGGTCCACGAGCCACTTCGCATCAAACGGCTTGAGGTCGTCGTAGCCCTGCCCGACGCCGACGAACAGCAGCGGCTTTCGGATGGTGTAGGCGACCGAGAGCGCGGCGCCCCCCTTGGCGTCCACGTCCACCTTGGTGAGGATGACACCGCCGACGTCCACGATCTCGTCGAAGCGCCTTGCCTGCTCGACGGCGTCGTTGCCGGCGAGGGAGTCGCCCACGAAAATAGTGAGGTCGGGGTTGGCGACCCGGCGCACCTTGTCCATCTCGTCCATGAGGTTCTGGTTGTTCTGCATGCGGCCCGCGGTGTCGAGGAGGACGACGTCCTTGCGGCGCGCCTTGGCGTGCTCGACGGCGTCGTAGGCGACCGCGGCGGGGTCGGCTCCCGCCTTGTGTTTCACCACGGTGACGCCGAGGCGCTCGCCGTGCAGGGCGAGCTGCTCGATGGCGCCGGCGCGGAAGGTGTCGCCGGCGGCGAGGACCGCGGAGATGCCCTGGTTCTTGAGCCGGTGCGCGATGCGGGCGATGCTCGTCGTCTTCCCGGTGCCGTTGACGCCGACGAACATCACCACGACGGGGCGCTTGCCGGCGGCGAGGCGCTCCCTCACGAAGGCGTCGAAGTCGAGCGGCCGCACCGTGAGGACCCCCTCGATGGCGGTCCGCAGCACCTTCTCCACCAGCTCCTCCGGCCGGCGGCCCCCGAGCGGGAGCGAGAGGAGCTGCTCCTTGACGTTGCCCTTGATGGCCTCGATGACCGGGAGGGCGACATCGGACTCCAGGAGCCCGACCTCGAGGTCCCACAGGATGCCCTCGAGGACCTCCTCGTTGAGGGTGAAGCGGCCTCCGCTCGCGACCTGGGCGGCCGCCTCGACCTGCTTCTGGGCGGCCACCGCCTGCGACAGCTCGGCGGCGAGGCGGGCCTCGATCTCCTGCTCGCTGAGGAGTTTTCGGCCGACCGGCTTGGCGGGCGGCGGGGGGACCGGCGGTTTGGGCGGGGTGGGCTTGGCGGCGGGAGGGACGGCGACCGGAACGGTGGCGGGGAGCGGCGCCGCGGCGGGTGATGCAACAGGTTGAGGTGCCGCCGTCCGGGGCGGCGGGGCAGGCGGCGGCTGCAGCGCGGCAGCCTTGGGCGCGGCGGGCAGGGTGGGAACCGGCGGCGGTGCCGCCACCTTCTCCGCCAACTCCTTCTCGAGCTTCTCGCCGAGCTCCTTGTCGAGCTCGTCCTCCAGTTTCTTGGAGACACCGCGCAGCTTGTCACGCAGGAAGCGGAACATCGGGACGGCGGCGCCAGGAGGGTCCGCGATAAGAGGGTTGAGGGCACCCGGGGAGGATGCGGACACCGGGAGTCGAACCCGGGCAAGCAGCTTGGGAAGCTGCTGTCATACCGTTAGACCATGTCCGCTTCGGGATGGGAAGCCAGCCGACCCTGCAGCTCCGCTGCGGCCTGGGCGAGGCGTTGCGCGTGCTCGCTCGCCTCCTGGAACGAGCGGGTGAGCGCCTCGACGCGCGCCTCGAGCTGCGCCTGCGCGTCGGCGAGGGGGCCGTCCACGCTGGTGCCGGCGCCGACCGGGCGCACCACGGGGGCGCTGGAGTCGAGGCGGGCCCGGACGTGGATCCCCGCACCCACGGGGACGAGCGCCTCGGCGGGCTTCTTCGCCCCGGCGAGGGCCCGGAGGGTTGCGGCGGCCTGGTTGGCCTCCATCACCGCCTCTTCGAGCGCCTCGAGGCGCCGCTCGACGCGCCCCATCTCGCGCTGCACCAGCTCGAACTCGGCGACCAGGCGACGCGGGTCCTCCGCCTCGGCCACGGTTCACGCCTTCTGCAGGAGCTTCC
>DATDQC010000161.1:0-4869 GCA_035292455.1 Thermoplasmatota archaeon | reverse complement strand
GATGCGCCGCGGAAGGCCAGGCGCCGGGGTCGAGCCCGGCAGCAGCCGCAGCCTCCACCAGGTAGGGCGCAGGAACGGCACCCGAGGCTCCCTGGCCGAGGCCGTGAAGGGCAGCGAGGTGGGCAAGTGCCGCGTCCCGCGGTGCCTCGGGCGACGGGGGAGGGGCGGGCGACGGGCCGAGGAGCGCCGCCAGGACCAGGAGGGCGAGCAAGGCGGCGACGGCGATGCGCCCCGGGGGGCTTCGTGGCGCCCCAGCAAGACGATTCTCCTCGAAAGGTGGCATGGCGCGGGCCGTGCATGGCGGAAGGGGCGTTTGACATCGACCCGACCGCCGCACGGTACTTCGCGGCACGTTTATCACCGCAGGGCAGGATCCCGGCCTGGGTCATCCCATGACCGAGTACGCCACACCCACCAACACCTCGAACCCGATCATGAACCCCGGCCTCTACTGGCGGGTCAGCGCCTTCGCCCTGGCCGCCGTCGCCCTGCTGGGCATCGTATGGAACGCCGTGGAGGGCGAGAACAACGTCGGCATCACCGACGTCCTGCAGTTCGACTGGACCCACAACATCGTCCACGTCGTGCTGGCGGGCGCCGCCTTCATCTTCGGCTTCGCCAACCTGCCGGGCAAGGTCGTCAAGACCGCCGCCATCGTCTTCGGCGTCGTCTACCTCGGCCTCGGCATCCTGGGCTTCGTGCTTGGCAACGGCGAGGAAGTCGCCATGAGCATGAACCTCGAGTGGGGCGAGAACGCCCTCCACCTCCTGCTTGGAGGCTGGGGCCTCGTGGCCGGCCTCGGTTCCCGCTACGAGTGAGTCTGTCCGCGCACCTCTTCCCTTCCTCCCTTTTTTCACCGTCGTCGCTGGCCTGGCGCTGGCCTCAGGATTGGCCGAGCGGGGCAAGGAGTTCCGGCAGGCGGCGTTCCATCTCGCCGCGGGTGATGACCTCTGCTCCCTCCTGCTTGGCCCGCTCGAAGCGCGCAGTGTCGGTGTGGGCGCCGAAGGCGACGACCCGAACGTTCCACCTCGTCCCCCGGACCAGCCGCAGCGTCTCGATGAAGTCGTAGCGGCGGTCGTGGAGGTCCACCAGGACGAGTGCGGTGTCGTGGTCCAGCAGGTGGTGCGTCACCTCGCTCTTCCGTTCGGGGACGCGCACCTCCACGCCGAGGGGGTCCGCCACGGCGCGCACCTTGCCGAGCCACAGGAGGTCGGAGGTGACGAGGAGGACGGCACCCATCAGCGCCGGCCCTTGGGCTTGGCTTCCTTGACCCCTTCGACATGGTATTCGGGCGGGAGCAGGTTGGGGATGCCCTCCTCGACGGGGTAGTCGAAGCGGCACTCGGTGCAGCGCAGCGTGCCGGCGAGGATGTCGCCGTGCTCGTCCTCGCGCTCGACCTTGAGCCGGAGCGTCTTCTTGCAGACGGGGCAGCAGACGATGGCGGCAAGGTCGCGTCGCATCAGGGGGCCTCCCGGGCCCGCGCCACGACGGGGCGGTGGGTCCCAGGCAGTATGCCGCCAGGCGCCGCGTAGTCCTGAAGGCTTCGCACCCCGAAACGGCCCCCCACCCGGCGCTTGGCGGCGATGGCCTTGACGGCGACCTGGGCCGCCTCGACGGTGGCGAGGAAGGGCACCTGGCCCTCGACGGCGGCGCGGCGCATCTGGTAGCCGTCGCGGCGCTGGGGGGCCTCCAGGGTCTCGCTCGGGGTGTTGAGGATGAGCTGGACCTCGCCGCGCCGGATGAGGTCGATGGCGTCGGGCGAGCGGCGCTCCGAGAGCTTGTAGACGGTGGTGACCTCGAGCCCGGCGGCCCGCAGGTCGGCGGCGGTCCCCTCGGTCGCCACCAGGTGGAAGCCGAGGGCGGCGAGCTCCTTCACCGCGCCGAGGATGCGCGCCCGGTCCGCCTTGGCGACGGAGATGAAGACGGTGCCCTCGACGGGGAGCGGGTTGCCGGCCGCCTCCATCGCCTTGGCGTAGGCAGTGGCGGCGTCCTCGGCGATGCCCATGACCTCGCCGGTGGACTTCATCTCCGGCCCCAGCACGGCGTCCACGCCGGGAAGCTTCAGGAAGGGGAAGACCGGCGCCTTGACGGCGACGTGCGTGAACGTGGGGCGCTCGACGCCGAGCTCCTTGAGAGTGCGGCCGATGGCGACCTTGGCCCCGATCTTGGCGAGCGGGAGGCCGGTCGCCTTGGCGACGTAGGGCACGGTGCGGCTGGAGCGTGGGTTGGCCTCCAGGACGTAGACGACCTTGCCCTGCACCGCGAACTGGATGTTGATGAGGCCGCGGGTGCCGAGGGCAAGCGCGATGCGCCGCGTGTAGTCGTCGAGGGTCCTGAGCGTCTCCTTGGGGAGGTTCTGCGACGGGATGATGGTGGTGGAGTCGCCGGAGTGGACCCCCGCCTCCTCGACGTGCTCCATGGTGGCGCCCACCAAGACCTCCTGGCCGTCGCACACGGCGTCCACGTCCACCTCGATGGCGCGCCCCAGGAAGCGGTCGATGAGGAGCGGGTGCTTCTTCGAGACCCGCACCGCGTCGCGGACGTAGTCCCGGAGTTCCTCCTCGTTGTGGACGACCTGCATGGCGCGGCCGCCAAGGACGTAGCTCGGGCGCACCAGGACCGGGTAGCCGATGCCCGCCGCCTTCACGACGGCCTCCTCGTCGGCGAACGCGATGGCGGCGTCGGGCTGCGGGACACCGAGTTTCTTCATGAGGAGGTTGAACTTCTCGCGGTCCTCAGCGAGGTCGATGGCGGCCGGCTGGGTCCCCCAGATCTTCGTGGGCAGGTCGGGCCGCGCGGCGAGGGCCGCCTCGAGCGGGAGGGCGAGGTTGATGGCGGTCTGTCCGCCGTACTGCACCAGCACCCCGTCAGGGCGCTCGCGCTCGACGACGTGCATGACGTCCTCGAGGGTGAGGGGGTCGAAGTAGAGGCGGTCGGAGGTGTCGAAGTCGGTGGAGACGGTCTCCGGGTTGTTGTTGAGCAGGAGGGCGGCGATGCCCTCCTCCTTGAGGGCCCAGGCGGCGTGCACGGCGCAGTAGTCGAACTCGATGCCCTGGCCGATGCGGATGGGGCCCGAGCCCAGGACGAGGCACTTCCGGCGGGCGTCGGGGGGCGGCGCGGTCGCCGGCGTCACCGGGTCGTAGGTGGAGTAGTAGTAGGGGGTGCGGGCCTCGAACTCGGCGGCGCAGGTGTCCACCATCTTGAAGTCGGGGACGATGCCGTGGGTGCGGCGGAGCGCCGCGACCTTCTCCTCCCCCCAGCCCCACAGCCGGGCGATCTGGGGGTCGGCGAGGCCGTAGCGCTTGGCCTCGCGGAGCATGCCCGCGTCGCCGGGCCGCCTGCGGAGGTCCGCCTCGATGTCGAGGATGTGGCGAATCTTGTGGAGGAAGAACGGGTCGTAGCCCGACAGCCCCGCCACGCGCTCCACGCTCCAGCCGCGCCGCAGCGCCTCGGCGACCGCCCACAGCCGGAGGTGGGTCGGGACCTCGACCGCCTGCTCCAGCTTGGCGTCGTCCCACACCGTGGGTGCCTCCAGGCCGTCGGCGTCGATCTCCAGGCTGCGCACCGCCTTCAGAAGCGACTCCTCGATGTTGCGGCCGACCGCCATGACCTCGCCGGTGGACTTCATCTGCGTCCCGATGCGGGGGTCCACGGTGCGGAACTTGTCGAACGGCCAGCGCGGGATCTTGGTGACGACGTAGTCGAGGGCGGGCTCGAACGAGGCCACGGTCTTGCCGGTGACGGCGTTGGGGATCTCGTCGAGGGTCATGCCGAGCGCCACCTTCGCCCCCACGCGAGCGATGGGATACCCGGTCGCCTTGCTCGCCAGGGCGGAGCTCCGGGAGACGCGCGGGTTCACCTCGATGACGCGGTACTCGCCGGTCGCCTTCTTGACCGCGAACTGGATGTTGCAGCCCCCCTCGATGTTGAGGGTGCGGATGACCTTGAGGGAGGCGGACCGCAGGCGCTGGTGGTCGCGGTCGGAGAGGGTCTGGCTGGGGGCGACGACGATGGACTCGCCGGTGTGGACCCCCATGGGGTCGAGGTTCTCCATGTTGCAGATGATGATGCAGTTGTCCTTGCCGTCGCGCATCACCTCGTACTCGAACTCCTGCCACCCGAGGAGCGACTCCTCGATGAGGACCTGGTGGATGCGGCTGTAGGCGAGCCCCTTCTGCACGAGTTCCCGGAGCTCGGCGTCGTCGTGGGCCACACCGCCGCCGAGGCCTCCCAGGGTGTAGGCGGGGCGGATGAGGACCGGGTAGCGGCCGATGAGGCGGCGCACCACCTCGAGCGCCTCCTCGGGGCTCTTCGCGACATCCGCCTTGGCGACCGGCTCGCCGATGCGCTCCATGACCTTCTTGAAGAGGTCGCGGTCCTCGGCGTCGGCGATGGCGGAGAGCGGCGTCCCCAGGAGCTTGACGCCGTACTTCTCAAGGATGCCCGCCTCGGCGAGCTCGGAGACCAGGTTGAGGGCGGTCTGCCCCCCCATCCCGGCGAGGACCCCGTCGGGGCGCTCGCGCTCGATGATGGCCTCGAGGCTCGGCACGGTCAGGGGCTCGACGTAGACGGCGTCGGCCATGTCGGGGTCGGTCTGGATGGTGGCCGGGTTGGAGTTCACCAGCACCACCTGGTACCCCTCCTCGCGCGCGGCGCGGCACGCCTGCGAGCCGGAGAAGTCGAACTCGGCGGCCTGGCCGATCTGGATGGGGCCGGAGCCGATGATCATGATCTTGCGCAGGTCCCTCCGCTTAGGCAAGGAACCACCCCCCCGTGCACCGGGTCCGCGCGGTCGCGGCGCGCGAAAAAAGCGCCCCCCGGACCGGATCGGAGGGGAGCGCGGCGGGCATCGGGGTCACCCGGTGACGG
>DATDQC010000160.1:0-6139 GCA_035292455.1 Thermoplasmatota archaeon | reverse complement strand
CCCTTGCGCAGCGCGCCTTCGGCGTCGTCTCGGTGAGCCCGGCCCGCTTGGTCCCCGCCGACCTTGCCGGGCTCTGCCGCGAGGCCGTCGTCCTCGCCCTGTCGAGGCCGTGGGCCAGTTTCGCCATCCGCCCTACCCGCGAGGGCACCCACCCCTTCACCAGCCACGACGTCGCCGTGGAGGCCGGCCAGGCGGTCCTCGACGCCGCCCGCAAGGCCGGCCGGGCGGCCCGCGTGGACCTCGACCGACCCGACCTTGAGCTCGGAGTGGACGTCCGCGGCGAGCGGGCCTACCTCTTCCTCGAGCGGCTTCCGGGGTCCGGCGGCCTCCCGGTCGGCAGCCAGGGCACGGCGCTCTGCCTCCTGTCCGACGAAGCCTCCTTCGTGGCGGCGTGGCTCATGATGCGCCGCGGCTGCGCGGTGGTCACGCTGCACGCCGGCGACACCGGCAGCGTCCCGGTGGAGGCGGTGGAGGCGCTCGGGCGATGGGGGCTACCCCGCGACATCGAGGTGCTTCCGGTGTGCACCGGCACGGTCACCAAGGCCAACCTCCTGGAGGCCGCCGCCCGTGTCGCCGCCGAACGGGGCGCCATCGCCCTCGTCACCGGGGAGACGCTCGACGCCATGCCTTTGGCGGTGCCCGCCGCGCCGATGCCGGTGCTTCGCCCCGTGTGCGGACTCGACCCGGAGGAGTACGCCCGCCTGCGGAACCGCATCGGGCTTCCCGCCATCGAGGCGAAGAAGGTCCTGGACCCCCGGGGGCGCGACACCGTGGAGTCCATGCTGCGGTTGCGGAGGCGGGTCTCTGCCTAGGGTCCTCGTCGCTGGTGCCGGGGCCATTGGCCAGTGGCTGGGGGCGCGGCTCCTGCAGGCCGGGAACGAGGTGGTCCTCCTGGTCCGCCCGCAGCAGCGCGACGTCCTCCAGGCCGAGGGGTTCCGCATCCGCGGCCACACGGAACTCCACGGCCACCTCCCCTGCATCACCGACCCCGCCGAGGCGACCGGGACCTTCGATGCCGTCGTCCTCACCTGCAAGGCGCACGCCACCACCGCCCTGGCGCCGCAGGTGGCGCCGCTCCTTGGGGCGCACGGGAGCTTCGTGACCCTGCAGAACGGCTTTGGCAACGCCGAGAAGATGGCCCGCTTTGTGCCGCCCGACCGCATCGCCGTCGCCCTCACCAGCCACGGCGTCACGATGGAAGCGCCGGGGCGGCTCTGGCACGCCGGCACCGGGCCCACCCGGGTCGGTCCGTTCCCCGGCGCCGCGGGCGACCACGCCGCCCGCCGCGCCTATGCCCTGATGCTCGACGCCGGCCTGGAACCGGAGTGGAGCGACGACGTCCGGCCCCATGTCTGGCTCAAGGGCCTCGTGAACCACGCCGTGAACCCGGTCGCCGCACTCGCCGGTGTTGCCAACGGCCGCCTGCTCGCGGGCCGGCTCGGGGAGCGCTGCCGGATACTTGCCGAGGAGGGCCACGCCCTCTCGCGGGCCGCCGGCGTGGCGTTGCCGGCCGACGTGGTGGCGACCGTGCGCTCCACGCTCGAACGCACCGCCGAGAACCGCTGCTCGATGCTGCAGGACGTGGCGGCGCGCCGCCCCACCGAGGTCGAGCAGATCACCGGACACCTCGTCCGCCTGGCGCGCCGGCTCGGCTACCCGATGGTGGCCTCGGAGGGGGTCTACCGCGACCTCAAGCGCCTTGAGTCGTCCTACCTCGGCGAAGCGGCCTCGCTCCGGATGGCGCGCGAGGAGGCCAAGGCGGAGAGCGCCGTGGCCGACGGGCGCCGCTGAGGCAGGCCATCGTGGGCTTGTGGCCGATGAGCCACACCGTTCAAATATGGGGGGTCGAGTGGTCAGCCGATGCGCTCCATCCCAGGGTTGGCGCTTGCCGCCCTCTTCGTGATCGCCTTGCTTTCGGGTTGCATGACCGCGACGGAGGGCGGGCCCCTTGACCGCTCGGCAAGCGGCGAAGGTTCGGCAAAACTCAACAGCGATTCCGATGGGGCAAGCGCGGTCGTGCTCCAGCCCACGGCGACCCATGCCGCCAGCACGACGACCCGACCGCCCACCACCACGCGGCCCCCCACGACCACCGCGCCGCACGCCACGACGAGCCCCGGGGGCTCCGGCACCTCGGACGACTTCCCGCAGGACTACATGATTGCGACGTACGGCGTCCCGACCGGATTCGACCTCATGTCGGGGGATATGTGGGACCAGTTTTCCTCGGAGTTTGGGATGACCTCCAACCCAGGCTACATCGATCCGGAAACCATGGAAGACCCCGAAGACCCTGGACCGATTCCGGTCCAGGCCTATGCTGCCATCTACATCAACGACGACTACGAAACGGACGATGACGATGATGATTCGGCAATCATTGTCTTCAGCATGGCGGCCCTCATGGCCTCCACAGCCGACGCCCAGGAGACCGTGGATGACCCGACGTTCTGCGAAGACGTCGATGAGGGTGGATATGGGACCATCCTTCGTGACGGCAAGGTGTTCGCCATCGTGTTCGCGTGGGACGAGTCGGGCACGATTGATCCGGATCTCTTCGATGACTATGTGCAAGACGTCCGGACGGCGACCGGCGCCACCGTGGTCTGCTGACCGGCGCGCCTTCCAACCCTTCAAATAGGGCCGCCCAAGTGACTTGCCCATGCGCGCCTCCCTTGGCTTCGCGTTGGCTGCCCTGTTCGCGACGATGGCCGTCGCCGGTTGCTCCACGAAGGACACCGACCAATACCCGGGCGACTATATGCTCGGGACCTACGGAGTGCCCGACGGGCTTGTCCTGGCGCGCGGCGACGTCCTCGACCAGTTCGCCGAGGAACTTGACACGGACATCCCCTCCAACCCTGGGTATATCGACCCTACGAGTTTCGATGACCCGGAGGACCCGGGCCCCCTGCCGGAGAAGGTGTACGGCGCCGTGTACGTCAATTCCGACTACGACCAGGACGACGTCGAGTCTGTGACCGCCGTCGTTCTCAGCGTGGCCATCCGGATGGTCTCCGACGCAGACGCCGACGAGACCGTGGAGGACCCTGAATTCTGCGACGACCAGGGTGAATCGGCCTACGCCCTGCGCGATGGGAAAGTGTTCGCCGCCTTGTTCGTCGCCTACGACAGCGACGGAGAGTTCCCCGCAAGCCGGTTCGCGGACGCGGCCGAGGAGATGCGGAGCGCCACGGGCGCCACGGACCCCTGCAGAGCCGGGTAGCGCCCTTTCAATCTGGCCGGCGGCTCGCCAGCCGACCCGCTCCGCTCGTCGGCTCGCTCAACCGCCGCCCGCAGTCTCATTCCCATTCGACCGTGGCCGGCGGCTTGTCCGTGACGTCATAGACGACGCGGTTGACCTTGTCCTTGAGCTGGGGATGGTTGGTGATGCCGCGGGCGATGCGCTGCAGGACGTCGAAGGGGACCTGGCTCGCCATGGCGGTCATGGCGTCGAGGGACTGCACCGCCCGCACGCCCACGGTCTCGCCGTAGGCCCTGAGGTCGCCCTGCACGCCGACGGTGGGGGTGTTGGTGAGGACGGCGAAGTACTGCCACGGCCGCTCCATCTTCCCCGCCTTGGCGGCGGCCTCGATCTCGTGCTCGACGATGGCGCACGCCTCGCGGGCGATCATGACCCGGGTCGGGGTGAGCTCGCCGATGATCCGGACCGCAAGGCCGGGGCCGGGGAAGGGCTGGCGCTCAGCGACCTCGACCTTGAGGAAGCGGGCGACCGCGCGCACCTCGTCCTTGTAGAGGTGGTAGAGCGGCTCGCAGAGCTCCAGCTTCATGTCCTTGGGGAGGCCGCCGACGTTGTGGTGACTCTTGATGGTGTCCCGGTTGCCGCCGCCAGACTCGATCCAGTCGGGGGCGATGGTGCCCTGGACGAGGACCTCGGCGCCGGTCTTCTTGGACTCGCGCTCGAATATGCGGATGAACTTCTCCCCGATGACCTTGCGCTTCCTCTCGGGGTCGGTGACCCCCTTGAGGGCGGTGAAGTACTCGTCGCCGGCGTGGACGACGGTGAAGTTGAGGCCCATCCTGCTCATCATCGCCTCGACCCCCTCGGTCTCTCCCTTGCGCATGAAGCCTGTGTCCACGTAGACGGCGTGCAGTTTGGCGCCGATGGCCTTGTTCACGATGGCGGCGGCGACCGTGGAGTCCACGCCGCCCGAGAGGGCGATGACGGCGTGGCGGCCGCCGACCTTACGCTGAACCTCGGCGACCTGCTCCTCGACGAACGCCTTGGCGTCGAAGACCATCTGTTCCACTAGGCCCCCCCCTTGGGGAGCGAGGCGTCGTCCGCCATGACCTTCTCGGCCGCCTTCCTGCGCGCCGCCTCGATGCGCTTCCCAAGCGCCGCGTCCGAGAGGGCAAGCATCTCGGCGGCGAGCCAGCCCGCGTTGTCGCCGCGGTCCATCCCGACGGTGGCGACCGGGACGCCGGGGGGCATCTGGACGATGGAGAGGAGGGAGTCGAGGCCGACGCCGCCGGAGCAGGGGACGCCGATGACGGGCCGGGTCGTCATCGCCGCGATGACGCCGGGGAGATGGGCGGCCATGCCGGCCATGCCGACGAAGACCTTGGCGCCGCGCTTTCGGACCAGCTCCTCGACGTAGGCCGGGGTGCGGTGGGCGGAGGCGACGTGGCACTCGTGGCCGATACCGAGGTCGGCAAGGACCTTGAGGCACTTCTCGGCCACGGGGTAGTCGGTCTTGCTCCCCAGGAGGACCATGACGTCGGGGGCCACGGTTGCGGGACCTCCCGGGGCCGGTTAAGCCTTACAGCAGGAGGGTGCGGCTCGCCATCAGGAGCAGGGCGAGGAAGAGGATGCCGGCGCTCATCTGGGTCGCCTTGCCCATCTTCATGCCCATGGCCTGGAACTCCGCGGCCTTCTCGGGCGGCGGCGGGCCCTGGGCGGGCATGGACTTCACCAGCGCCTTGAGCTTCGCCTCAAGGGGCAGGAGGACCATGAGCCCCTCCAGCCAGGCGAGGATGCCGAGCGCCATGCCGAGGGTCAAGGCGGTGGTCGCGTTGTCGGCGAAGGGGTCCTTGTGGAAATCGAGCTTGGCGTAGAGATAGAGGCCGGCGAGGACCGTCAGGGTGCTGACCGGCCCGAAGTAGCGGCCAAAGCCGCCGCGGCGAAGGGTGGCCGCCATGACCGCCCCGCCGGAGGGCCCCGCGTCGCGGACACCGGGTGCCACCATGAGCACGAAGAAGATGGCGGCGCCGGCCCACAGGACCGCACCGACAATGTGGACGAAACGGGCTAGGAGAAGCCAGTCCATGGCGGTAAAAACCGGAGGGCGTCCAAGAACCCACCGAATCGCCCCACCTGCGCTTCGCGTGGAAGCGCCGGGGCGTCAGGGTTATGCGCGCCGCCGCCAAGCGGGGGCCGTGCCCTTCGACCCGGAGGACAACCTGTTCCTGCTGCCCGGCCCGGTCAAGATGCACCCCCGGGTCCGCGAGGCGATGGCGCGGCCCGCCATGGGCCACCGCAGCCCCGAGTTCACCGAGGTCAACCGTCGCCTCTTCGAAGGCCTGCGCAGACTCATGGGGGCCAAGCACGTCGCCGTCCTCACCGGAAGCGGGACCGCCGGGATGGACGCCGCGGTCTCCAACCTCGTGCACTGGGGCGACCGCGCCATCGGACTCGACAACGGCGAGTTCGGCGCCCGCATGGCCGGCCTCGTCGAGCGCTACGCCGGACCCACCGCCGTCCGCGTCACGGCGCCGTGGGGCCAGGGACACGACCTTGCCAAGCTCGAGGACGAACTCCAAAAGGGCGGCGTCGCCGCGGTCGCCTTCACCTTGAACGAGTCCTCGACCGGCGTCATGAACCAAGGGGGTGAGATTGCACGGCTGTGCCGGAAACACGACGCGCTCTGCATCGCCGACACCATCACCGCCACCGGCTCCGTCCCGGTCCCGTTCGAGGAGTGGGGGCTCGACGTCTCCATCGTGGGCTCGCAGAAATGCATCGGCGGCCCGGCGGGGCTCGCCTTCGTCGCCCTCTCCGACCGCGCCGCGGCGCGCCTCGACTCCCCCTCGCTCTACCTCGACCTCAAACGGTACGTCGAGCGGGCCGAGAAGGAGAACCAGACCCCGTTCACCCCAGCGGTCCCGCTCCACTTCGCTT
>DATDQC010000159.1:0-6093 GCA_035292455.1 Thermoplasmatota archaeon | reverse complement strand
GGATTCCTGGGGTGGGCCGCCGCGAGCTACTTCGTCTTCCCCATCCTAGCTGTCGAACGGGAGCGCAGCGCCCTCGCGGCCCTACGCGGCTCCGCCGCCATCGCCCGCAAGCAGTGGGGCAAGACGACCGCCGGCATCCTCACCCTCGGGCTGGCCGTCATGGTTCCCATGGTGGTCGTGTCCCTGGTGCTGGGGATGGCCTTCATGGCGGCCATGACGTCGGCGCTGGACGGCGGGCCCGGGCGGCTCTACCTCTTCGCCTACCTGGGGACGACGTTGGCCGTGATGGTTGGAGGGATGGCGGTCTCCCAGGCCGCCACGACGGCCTACCAGACGGCTCTCTACCGCTACGCCAAGACGAG
The DNA here is from genome assembly GCA_035292455.1 of Thermoplasmatota archaeon. Lineage (GTDB taxonomy): Archaea > Thermoplasmatota > E2 > JACPAO01 > JAHFTW01 > DATDQC01. Next base: position 5,731 of record DATDQC010000159.1, on the reverse strand, counting down.
GCGAATCCCTGCCCCTTTCGACCGCGCCACGCTGGTCGACGCCTGGAAACCCTACCGCAACGGGTAGTCTCCTACCGGTTCCGAAGGGTCCCGCTGCCCGCCGGCACGGCGCCGGCCAGGCGCTCGATGACGGGGCGGGCGGCGTTCACGTTGTCCACCTGGAGGTAGATGGTCCCCGCGTCGGCGCTGCCGAAGCTGGCCTGGATGTTGACGCTGGCGCGTCCGAGGGCCTCGCCGAGGGTGGCGAGCTCGCCGGGCCGGTTGGGGATGCGGACCGGAAGCGCCTCGGCCGTCTGGCAGGGGAAGCCGCCGGCCCGCAGCGCGTTGGCGGCCTTGGTGCCGTCCTGGACCAGGAAACGGACGGTGCCGGCGTCGGCCTGGAAGGCCTCGATGTTGATGCCGGCGTTGGCCAAGAGGCGGGCGGCGCGGCCAAGGGCGCCTGGGCGGTCCTCGACACGGAAAGTGAGGGTGGTGGGTGTGGCAACCGGAGTGGGCATGGGATGGCCTCCGGAGCCCGGCGAGCCACATCCACCGCAAAAGCGTGGCGGCTCCGGCAACGCAGTTCTGGGCAGCCGACTGCTCACTTGTGGGCAGGGCGGCGGCCGGGGCGGCGCGCCGGGGCCGCCGGCGCCTCGGCCAGGCGGGGGTCCACCTTCTTGTCCGAAAGCAGTCCGGTGAGGAACCTCCCAGTGTAGGACTCCGGCACCGCGGCGACCTCCTCGGGGGTGCCCTCGGCGACCAGGCTGCCCCCGGCGTCGCCCCCCTCGGGGCCGAGGTCGATGACCCAGTCGGCGCACTTCACGACATCGAGGTTGTGCTCGATGACGACGACGGTGTTCCCGGCGTCCACCAGGCGCTGCAGGACCCCCAGGAGGTGGCGGATGTCGTGGACGTGGAGCCCCGTGGTGGGCTCGTCGAGGATGTAGAGGGTCCGCCCGGTGCCGCGCTTGCTGAGCTCGGTGGCGAGCTTGACCCGCTGCGCCTCGCCCCCGGAGAGCTGGGTCGCGGGCTGGCCGAGGCGGATGTAGCCGAGGCCGACGTCGGCGATGGTCTGCATCTTCGACCGGATGGCGGGCAGGTTCTCGAAGAAGCGGTTCGCCTCCTCCACCGACATCTCCAGCACCTCCTGGATGTTCTTGCCCTTGTAGCGCACCTGGAGCGTCTCCTTGTTGTAGCGCGCCCCCTTGCACACCTCGCATGGCACGTAGACGTCGGGGAGGAAGTGCATCTCGATCTTGACGACGCCGTCCCCCTCGCAAGCCTCGCAGCGGCCCCCCTTGACGTTGAAGCTGAAGCGCCCCGCCTGGTAGCCCCGGGCCTTGGCGTCTTGGGTCATGGCGAAGAGGTCGCGGATGGGGGTCCACACGCCGGTGTAGGTGGCGGGGTTGCTCCGGGGGGTGCGGCCGATGGGGGACTGGTCGATGTCGATGACCTTGTCCACGTCGGCCAGGCCCTCGATGCGCTTGTGCTTCCCGGGGCGCTCGGTCTGCAGCCCCAGCTGCTGCAGGGCCGCCTTGTGGAGCGTCTCGTTGATGAGGGTGGACTTGCCGGAGCCGGAGACCCCGGTCACCGCGGTGAAGAGGCCGATGGGGATCTCCACCGTGAGGTCCTTGAGGTTGTTCTCCGCCGCACCGACGATGCGGAGGTTCCGGCGCGGCTCGCGGGGGCGGCGGCTTGGGGGAAGGGCGATGCGGAGCGTCCCGGCGAGGTACTGCCCGGTGAGGCTACGCGGGTTGCGGGCCACCTCGGCGGGGGTGCCCGTGGCCACCAGCTCGCCGCCGTGCTCGCCGGCGCCCGGGCCGAGGTCGATGAGCCAGTCGGCGGCGCGCATCGTCTCCTCGTCGTGCTCGACCACCAGAACGGTGTTGTCGAGGTCCCGGAGCCGCTTGAGGGTGGCGAGCAGGCGGTGGTTGTCGCGCTGGTGGAGGCCAATCGAGGGCTCGTCGAGGACGTAGAGGACGCCCTGGAGGCCGGAGCCGATCTGCGAGGCGAGCCGGATGCGCTGCGACTCCCCGCCCGAGAGGGTGCCCGAGGCGCGGTCGAGGCTGAGGTAGCCAAGCCCGACGTCGTCGAGGAACCGCAGCCGCTCGACGACCTCCTTGAGGATCTCCTTGCCGACCTTGCCTTCGCGCTCGGTCAGGCGCTTGGGGAGCTCCCGGAACCAGCGCAGGGAGTCGGTGACGCTGAGGCGCGTCGAGGCGATGATGGACTTGCCGTCGATGGTGACTGCGAGGACCTCGGGCCGCAGCCGCTCCCCCTTGCAGCCGGCGCACGGCCGCTCGCTCATGAACTCCTGCAGGCGCTCCTTGGCCTTCTCCGATTCCGATTCGCGGAGCAATCGGACCATGCGTGTCCCCACGCCTTCCCACTTGGTCTCGGAGCCCCAATGGGTGGGCACCGGCTCGGGGCTGCCGTAGAGGACGACCTCGCGCTGGGCCGGCGTGAGGGTGCGCCAGGGGCGGTTGACGTCGATGTCGAGGGCGTCGCAGACGTGGGCGAGCCAGCGCCCCATCCAGGAGCGGAAGATGACGACCTCGGGGTGGAAGCAGCCCCCCTTGATGGAGCGGTCGGCGTCCCGGATGACCTTGGCCTCGTCGGGCTGCAGCGAGAAGCCGAGCCCCGAGCAGGTGGCGCAGGCGCCGTGCGGGGCGTTGAAGGAGAAGACGCGGGGGGCGAGCTCAGCGAGGATGGCGCCGTGGTCGGGGCAGCCGAATGCCTCGGAGTAGAGCCGCTCCCCCTTGTCGGTGAGGATGGTGACGAGCCCCTGCGCCGCCTTCATCGCGGTCTCGACGGCGTCGGCGAGGCGCTCCTCGAAGCCGGGCTTGGCGACCAGGCGGTCCACCACGATGTCGATGGAGTGCTTGTAGGTCTTCTCGAGCTTCCAGGCGTCGGTGACCTCGCCGAACTTGCCGTCCACGCGAACCCGGCTGTACCCCTGCGCCTGGAGGTCCTTCCAAAGGCGGCCGTACTCCCCCTTGCGGTCGCGCACCACGGGGGCGAGGACCTGGAGCTTGGTCCCCTCCGGGAGCCCACCCTGGTCCTCGACGATCTGGTCCACACTCATCTTGCCGATGGGGCGGGAGCACCTGGGGCAGTGCGGCCTCCCGACGTGGGCCCACAGCAGCCGCAGGTAGTCGTAGATCTCGGTCTGCGTCCCCACAGTGGAGCGCGGGTTGCGGTTCGTCGTCTTCTGGTCGATGGAGATGGCGGGGCTGAGGCCCTCGATGTGGTCCACCTCGGGCTTTTTCATCTGCCCGAGGAACTGGCGGGCGTAGGCGGAGAGCGACTCGACGTAGCGGCGCTGCCCCTCGGCGTAGATGGTGTCGAAGGCGAGGCTGGACTTGCCCGAGCCGGAGAGGCCCGTGACGACGACGAGCTTGTTGCGGGGGATGGTGACGTCGATGCCCTTGAGGTTGTGCTCGCGGGCGCCCTTCACCACGATGGAGCCGGTCATCGGAACACTTTCGTTCTACCCTGCGTCCGCTAAGAGGGTTTGGGCGGGGGCGGATGAAAGGACGCCCGTCACGGTGATGTAGGCGCCCTTCCGTCCAGCGCGCGGTCCCCATGCCGCGCGTCACCCACTTCGAGATCCACTCCGGCGACTTCGAGAGCACCAAGGCGTTCTACGGCAAGCTCTTCGCCTGGACGTTCGAGAAGTGGCCCGGCCCGGTGGACTACTGGGTCGTCAAGACCGGCCCCGACGGAACGCCCGGCATCAACGGCGGCCTCTTCCCGCGCCACGGACCTCCACCCACGGGTGAGTCGCCCGTCATCTCCTACGTCTGCAGCGTGGACGGCAAGGAGCCGGCCGACGCCGTCGCCAAGAAGGCGGTGAAGCTCGGCGCCACCATCGCGGTCCCCACCATGGACATCGGCGGCATGGGCCAGCTCGTCTACCTCAAGGACCCCGACGGCAACATCTTCGGCTACATGGGGCCGCCCGCCAAGGCGAAATAAGAGGTGGGGCCGACTCCGCGGCGCCCGCCGTCGCCGTGGGGGCGCAGGGGGCGGAGCCCCCTGCTGGGCACCTGACCTTCGGACAAACGGGTTCCGAGCGAGCGAAAGCGAGCGAGGAATCCCGTTTGTCCGGGCTACACCTTGTCCAGGAGGTGTCCCATCTTGTCGCGCTTGGCCTCGAGGTAGGCCCGGTTGAAGGGGGTCGCGGGCACCTCAAGCGGGATGCGTTCCACGACGGGGAAGCCGAGCCGTTCGAGCGCCTCGACCTTGGCGGGGTTGTTGGTGAGGAGCCGCAGCGACGTGACGCCGAGGTCCTCGAGGATGTCGCGGGCGGCGTCGTAACTGCGGGCATCCACCGGGTGGCCGAGCTGGAGGTTGGCCTCCACGGTGTCGAGCCCCTGCTCCTGCAGCTCGTAGGCGAGGATCTTGCTGGTGAGGCCGATGTCGCGCCCCTCCTGCCGTAGGTAGAGGACCAGTCCCCGGCCCTCCTTCTCGATGCGGCGCATGGATTCCTCCAGTTGCGGGCCGCAGTCGCAGCGCAGGGAACGGAAGATGTCGCCGGTCAGGCATTCGGAGTGGATGCGGCAGAGGATGCGCTTGCCGCCGCCCTCCGCGACGTCGCCCTTCACGATGGCGGCGTGCTCCTTGCCGGTCGGGACGTCGCGGTAGACCACGACCCGAAACTCGCCGTGCCTTGTCGGGAGCCGGGCCGCCGCGGCCCGCACCGCGTTGCGGCGCATCTTGGTCATGGGTGCCTGTGCCACGGGAGCGACCGCCTTAGCCGTTGGGGTGCGGGTGCAAGAGGTCGGGTTTTTCTGCGGCGCCCCTCTCGTCCCGGTGTGCGCACACCCGCCTGGATGAAGGAGCGGCTGCCGCGGCTCCACCGTTTCCTCACGCGCACCGACAAGCCCTTCCCCGGCCTGCGGGACGCCCTCGGGCTCGCCCTCGCCGCCCTCGTGCTGTGGCTCCTTCTCATCACCGTCACGGGGCAGCTCTTCCACGGCTCGCCGGTCCGCGTCGTCGAGTCGGGGAGCATGATGCACTGCGACGAAGGCGTGAACCGAGGCTGGCACACCGGCACGTCGTGCGGCGCCAACCGCTTCGGGCGGCTTGGGACCATCGACCCGGGCGACATCGTCTTCGTGTTCGACGTGGACGGGCGCGGCGACGTGCGCACCTTCGCCTCCGGTGGCGAGCACCGCTACGGCGGACCGGGCGACACCATCCTCTTCGAGCCCAACGGCCTCGCGGGCGGGACGCCCATCATCCACCGCGCCATGTTCTGGCTCGAGGTGAACGGCGACGGCACCTACACCGTCCCCGAACTGGGGTGGGACCACCTCGGCGCCTCCGAACTCAACCAGCGCGTCATGGAGCTTGACGCCGGGACCTACCGCACCGCAGGGGCGTGCACGCTTTCCCTGCACGGCCTCACCCCGGCCGACTCCGGCTTCATCACCAAGGGGGACAACAACCCCTGCTTCGACCCCTACCGCCCGGTGCAGCCGTCGTGGGTCATCGGCAAGGCGCGCGGCGAGGTGCCGTGGATCGGCCTCGTCAAGCTCGGCTTCTACGACCTCGTCGGGGGCACCCACAACTACCGCAACGCCCCCGGCGACGTCAAGGGGTTCATGTGGGGGACCCTAGCCCTCCTCATCGGCGCGCCCGTGGTGGCCGAGGCCATCCTCAAGCGCCGCGCCTCCCGTGGCGGGGCCGACGAGGACGAAAGCGGATCCGCGGACGATGCCGAGGACGACGGCGGCGACGGCGGGGG
>DATDQC010000158.1:0-2537 GCA_035292455.1 Thermoplasmatota archaeon | reverse complement strand
GATGTTGGCGACCTCGGCGCGCGCCTTCTCCTGCACGGCGGCGACGCCGGAGGACGACAAGGGTTCGGAATCGGCGGAGGGCTGTCCCTCGGGCAGCTCGGCGAGCTCCTGGACGACGCTGGCCACGGTTCCGTCGTCGCGAACGCACACCGTGATGAAGGCCTCCATCTCGCTGCGGATGGTCTCCAGGAAGAAACGGTAGTACAGCACGGTGGTCGGCTCGTCCACCGCGGGGGTCGCAAGCACGCCGACGCCGCCCTCGTCCTGCAGCAGTCCCATGAGGTCCTGAACGAACCGGCTGCCGAGGCTCAGGAGCTCGAGTTCGCCCTCCTTCTCCTCGAAGACGTCGACGTCGGTGGTGTAGGTGTGCACGCCACCCATGCGTTTCCAGTACGCCCGCGGCATCTTGACGGTCGTGACCTGCTCGAGCACCTCGACGTCCGCGCCGGCCGCGGCCACGAAGGCGTCCACGAAAGACTGCACCTCCTTGTCCAGGTCGACCGAGTCCTCGATCTGCACCTCGTCCTTGGCCGTCGACAGGTCGAACTGCTGGAACACCGAGGCGTCCAGCTGCTTGATCTCCTCGGCCTGCTCCTTGGACTTCTTGATCTCGGAGCCGACCTGTTCGAGGTTCTCCTTGACCTCCTTGTCGTTCTGGGTGGCCATGATGGCGTCGAGGATGCGCTTCTCGAGGCCGCCCGCCTCCTCGACGTCGCTCAGGATGAGGTCCATCTCGCCGATGGCCACCTCGAAGAGCTTGATCTTCTCGTAGAGGACCTGCAGGACGTAGTCCTCGATGGTGTCCGCCACCGCGAGGTTGAGGATGATGACGTTGGAGGCCTCCTGGCCGATGCGGTGGACGCGGCCGATGCGCTGCTCGACGCGCATCGGATTCCACGGCAGGTCGTAGTTGATCATGACGTGGCAGAACTGGAGGTTGAGTCCCTCGGAGCCGCTGTCGGTGGCCACCAGCACCTGCGGCGCGTCCTTCGCGGTGCTGCGGAACTCCTGTAGGGCGGCCCGTCGGCGACCCGGTGTGAGCTGGCCGTGGAACTTGACGTTCTCCACGCCCTCCTGCTTGAGGCGCCGCGACAGCAGCTCCTGCGTCTCGCGGAACTGCGTGAAGACGATCATCTTCTCGGTCGTGTTCTTCGCGATGTCGAGGATGAGGTTGACCTTCGAGTTGCGCTTGACGGCGTCCGCCTCCGCCTGCAGCGCCTCCATGGCGGTCGCGACCTCGGGGACCGGGTTCTTGGCCAGCATGTTGCCAAGGGTTTTCGAGAGGGCGGGCGCCGAGCTTGCGACCTCGCGCTCGAGGACCATCAGGGCCAGGTGGCTCTCGAAGTGCTGCTTGTAGCTGCGGATGAAGTTGGAGACGGCGGCGTGAAGCTTGTACTCCCCGGCGCTGGCCTTGACGCGGTTGGTCTCTACCTTGCGTTCGGGGAAGTTGAGGCCCGTCTCGGACCGCCGGTTGCGGATGAGCACCTGCTGCAGGAGCGTCTGGAGGCGCTGCGCGTGCAGCAGGACGCGGCCCTGCGCGTCGCCAACGTACTCCTCCTCGAAGTTCTGCATCGTCCCCAGCAGGCCCGGCTTGATCAGGTTGATGAGGTTGTAGAGCTCGATGAGGTTGTTCTGGATGGGCGTGGCCGTGAGCATCAGGGCGTGGCGCGCCGTGATGTCGTCCGCCAGCGAATAGCGCTGCGTGCGCTTGTTCTTGAGGTAGTGGGCCTCGTCGATGATGCAGAGGTCCCACTCCCGCGCGATGATGTCCGGGTAGTGCTGGGCCGACTTTGCAGTGTCGATGGAGGCCACGATCTTGTCGTGCTTGCCGAAGCCCTGGAACTCGGGGTCGTCGTGGCGCACGAAGCGCTCGCCGAACTTGTTCCACAGCTCCTCCTGCCACTGCGACGAGAGCGAGGCGGGCGTCAGAACCAGGATGCTCTTGGCCTTGCCGCGGCTGATGAGCTCCTTCATCACGATGCCGGCCTCGATGGTCTTGCCAAGCCCCACCTCGTCGGCCAGGATGGCGCGGCCGCCCAACTGGTTCAGGACCTTGATGGAGGCCTTGATCTGGTGGGGCAGGATCTTGATCTTGCGCCGCAGCTGGGCCAGCGTCGTGATGCCGGTGTGCCGCATCGCCTTGAGGCGGTGCGCCCGGAGGTTCAGGGTGTGGAGCTCCAAGGAAGCGTACTGGCCCCTCTGGAGCGCCTTCTGGACCTCGTGGGGATCGCCGATCGGGTGCCCCTTGAGGGGGTCGCGCTTCGCCCTCTTGAAGAGCGTCCGCTCCTCCTTGGCCTCCGCATGGGGCCCAGGGGCGGACTCGGATGGATTGTCCGTGCCGTCCATTATCGCTTTCAGAGGAAAGGACAGGTGGGTGTTGAAAAGGATGGTGGTGGGGGGGACACCACTTCCGGACGCCGCGCAAGGCGACACCCGGACCCCCCGTACGGGGGCCTGAACCCGACAGCGGTGGGCCCGGTCGAAGTGCCCTAGCTGGCCAGTTGCGAGCAAAAGACCCCCCCCCCCCCCCCCCCCCC
>DATDQC010000157.1:0-6050 GCA_035292455.1 Thermoplasmatota archaeon | reverse complement strand
GGCGCCCAGGACTACCTCGTGAAGGGCCGCATGGACGGCCCCGGCCTGGCGCGCGCCATCCGCTTCGCCTACGAACGGCGCCAAGGCGAGGAGACCCGCGCGGCGCTGCGCCGCAAGCAGGTCGAGGTCGAGAAACTCCAGGAGATGGACGCCTGGCGCCGCCGCATCCTCAACGTGGCGGCCCACGAGCTCCGGACGCCCCTCACCCCCATCAAGATCCAGCTCCACCTCCTCAAGATGGACCTCGCCGAGGGCAACCTGGAGGACACGGCGGGGACGCTTGAGATCCTGGTCCGCAACTTCGACCGCCTCAACCGCCTGGTCGAGGACATCCTGGACGTCGCGAGGCTCGAGTCGGGGAGCCTGCGCCTCGCCCGCGCCCCCCTCGACCCGGTTCGCATCGTCTCCGAGGTGGTGGACGCCTACCGCCCGGTCCTGCAGCGCGGTGGCGTCACGCTGGAGACTGACCTCCAGCCGTGCCCCGCCGTGGACGCGGACGGCCAGCGCATGGGGCAGATCGTGTTCAACCTGCTCTCGAACGCCGTGAAGTTCACGCCCCGCGGCGGCCGCATCGAGGTCCGCCTCGCCCCCGACGCCGACGGCGTCCGGGTCGAGGTCCGTGACTCCGGTCGTGGGTTGAGGAAGGAGGACATGCAGAAGCTTTTCCAGCCGTTCACGCAGGTCGCCGACGAAGGCGACGTCGCGGGGGCCATCCACAGCGGCTCGGGCCTTGGTCTCTACATCAGCCGCAGCATCGTCGAGGCGCACGGCGGGAAGATCGGCTGCGAGAGCGCCGGCCCCAGCCAGGGATGCACGTTCTGGTTCACGCTGCCCGCTCCGTCGCTGCCGGCCGCGGTGGAAACGGCTAGCGTGGCCCCTGCAGAATCCCTTTGACGAGGTCCACGAGGTAGGTGGACTCGAAGGGTTTGGCGACTTCTGTGTTACGCTCCGAGACGAATGGTGGGTTTAGGGGCAAGTCACGAGTTTAGGGGAAAAGCCTCCCAAGGGCTAACCATGAAGCCGCCGGCGGGCGACCCGTGCCTTATAACTCGGGGGGGAATCCGCGCTTGACGCCGGGCACGCCAACCCAGGACGCGCCGGCGGGTGCAGCGATGAAGACCCGAAGCCCGCTCCTTGCCCTCACCCTCCTCGCGCTCGCCCTCGCGGGTTGCTCGAAGGAAGACGGTGACGCCACCACCTACGCCGAGATGGGCTTCGATGGCGAGACCTGGCCCGACCTGCACGGCGCCAAGGTGACCATCCTCGGCCCCGATTTCACCTACCTCTTCGACGCCGCCAAACCCCTTTTCGAACAGCTCACCAACGGGACGGTGGAGTTCGTGGACGGCGGGGATTCCGGGGACGTCCTCCAGAAGGCCATCGCGCAGAAGGAGAACCCCTCCTTCGACGTGGTCTTCGGCATCGACAACGCCCTGCTTGGCAAGGCGGTGGCGGGCGGCGCCTTCCAGCCCTACACGCCCGTCCTTGCCCATCGCCTCGACCCGAGACTGGTCTTCTTCGACGCCTCGCAGCCCTGGCCCGCCACCCCGGTGGACCACGGCTACATCGCCGTCAACATCGACCCCCGCGCCAACCACACCATCGAGGACTTCTACGATCTCCGGGAGCACGCCGACCTCTTCGTCACCGAGAACCCCCGCCACAGCACGCCCGGCCTGGGGTTCCTGCTCGCCACCATCGCCACCTTCGGCGAGAACACCAACCTCTACGACTGGAAGGACTACTGGAACGACCTCCTGGACCACGGAGGTTTTCTCGTCGTGGACGGCTGGACCGACGCCTACGCCAACCACTTCTCGGGCGGCTACGGGCAGACCATCGAAGGCTCCCTGCTGGATCGCCCCATCGTGACCAGCTACACCACCAGTCCAGCCTACGAGGCGAGCGGAGGCGGCACCTACAACAGCGTCCTCATCGCCCCGGAGAGCACCTTCCACCAGATCGAGACCATGGCCATCGCGGCCAACGCCCGCGAGCTCGCCGCGGCGCAGGCCTGGGTCGAGTTCACCCTCACGGACAGCTACCAGGACCTCATCGCCGCGAATTGGGTCGTGTACCCCGCCGTGCCGGGCGCCGAATCCGAATCGGTCTTCCTCGGCCTCGACCCGCCACCGGGCTCTTTCGTGGACACCGGTTTCGACTACCCCACTCTCGAGGCCAACGTCGAGCGCTGGGTCGGTGAGTGGGAGGACCTCTACCAGGCGCACCAGGCCCAGGGATGAAAGCCGCGCTGCTCCTCGCACCGGTGGCCCTGTTCCTCGGCTTCTTCTTCGCCTTTCCCCTCCTCGAGGTGTTCCAGGCCGCCTTCCAAGGCAGCGACGCCTGGCGCTGGCTCGCCGACGACTACGCCAGGAGCCGCCTCGCCATCGCCTTCCAGCAGGCCGGCCTCAGCGTCCTTCTCACGCTCGCGGTGGCGCTTCCCATGGCGTGGCTGCACCACGCCCGGCGCATCCGGGGCAGCCGCCTTCTCCTCTCCTTGCACGTCGCCCCCTTCGTCATGCCGGTCTTCGTCGTCGTCTTCGGCATCCAGGCCGTCCTCGGCCGCAACGGTTGGCTCGAGGGCGCCACCGGCCTCGACCTCCTCGGCGCGGTGGGGCCGCTCGGGGCGGTCGTCATCGCCAACGCCTACTACAACATCGGCATGGCCTCGCGTCTCCTGCACGCCGCCCTGGAGCGCCGCCCCCACCGCCTCGAGCAGGTGGCGGCAACCCTTGGGGCGCCGCCCCGGCACCGCCTGCTCCGCGTCACCGCCCCGCTCCTGCTGCCCCCCATGCTGGCGGTGGCCCTCCTCACCTTCGTGTTCTGCTTCGGCTCGTTCGGCGTCGTCCTCTACCTCGGCCAAGGCGAGGTGGACAGCGTCGAGACCCTTCTCTACGACAACCTCTCGGGGGCGTTCGCCCACGAGGACCGCGGCGCCGTCCTCGCCTTGCTGCAGATGGCGGTGCAGCTCACGGTGCTCGCCGTCTACTTCCTTCTCCAGCGCCGCGCCGCCCGCCTCCCCGCCGAGGTGGAGCGCGAGGCGCCGCGGGCCGGTCCCGCCCTCACGGCCCTCGCTTGGGTGGCCGCGGCGGCCGCCGTCGCCCCGCTCCTCGCCGTCCTCACGGAGGGTTTCAAGGTCGGAGGCGTTTGGAGCCTCGGGGGCTGGCGCACCCTGCTGGATTCCGGAGCCGACGGCCACCTCTCCGGTTTCACGGTGGCGGGCGCCCTCCGATGGAGCCTCTCTTACGCCGCCGCAAGCGTCGCGTTGGCCCTCCTCCTGACCCTCCTGCTGGCCTACGGCGCCCGTCGCCTCGGGCCGCTTCGCCGCGTCGCCGAGGCGATCGCGACGCTGCCGCTTGGGACCTCCAGCCTCGTCCTCGGCTTCGGTTTCGTCCTCGCCTACGTCGGTCCCCCGTTCTTCCTGCAGGGCTCCCCGCTCATCGTCGTCATCGCCCATACGCTCGTCGCCTTCCCGTTCACGGCGCGCGTCCTCCTTCCTGCCCTCGACGGGCTCGACCCCCGGATGGAGGCCGCCGCGGCGACCTTGGGGGCTTCACCCTGGGCGCGCGTCCTTCGGGTCCACGTTCCGCTCCTGCGGGGGCCGCTTGCCGCCGCGGCCGGCTTGGCTGCCGCCCTCAGCCTTGGCGACTTCGGCTCCAGCCTCCTCCTGATGACCGACGACACCATGGGCCTCAGCGTCTGGATCGACCGCCACGCCGGCGCCCACGCGTTCGACCCGCTCGCCCGCGCCCAGGCAAAGGCGCTCGCCGGCCTCCTCATGGTCGTCACCCTCGCCGTCTTCCTCGCCTTCGAGGCCGTGCGCCCCCACCGGAGGAAGGCATGACGCTCGAAGTGCGGGACCTTCGCTACACCTATCCCGGCTGGCCGCCCACGCTCGAAGGCGCCGAACTTGAGGTCCCCGCAGGCTCCTCCGGGTTCCTGCTTGGGCCCTCGGGCTGCGGCAAGAGCACGCTGCTTCGCTGCATCGCCGGCCTCGACACCCGCTACACCGGCACGGTCTCCTGGGACGGCGCCCCCCTCGACCAGATCCCGCCCCACAAGCGCGGCGTCGGCATGATGTTCCAGGAGCCTGCCCTCTTCCCACACCTCAACGTGTGGCGCAACGTCGCCTTCGGCCTGCGCTACCGCGCTGTCCCGCGCGCCGAGCGGCGCCAGGAGGCAGAGCGTTGGCTCGGGGTCGTGAACTTCAACGGCCGCGAGGAGGCGCGCGTGGACGAACTCTCGGGCGGGCAGCGCCAGCGCGTCGCCCTCGCCCGCACCCTCGCCGCCAAGCCCCGCGTGGTCCTCCTCGACGAGCCCTTCTCCGGCCTAGACCGCGACCTCCGGGACGAGCTTGGGCCGCGCGTCAAGGCCATCCTCGCGGGCCTGGGCGTCGCGGCGCTCTGGGTGACGCACGACCGCGACGAGGCGATGCGGCTTGGCGACCGGGTTTGGAGGATGGAGGAAGGGCGGTGCGTGGCGGCGGCCCCGAAGTAGTTTCGGTCTGCCCGCGGCAGTCGTCATGGCCGGTAAGCCTTATACTGGCGCATGACCCCATCCCCTGCGATGAAGAGAACCCTGACCGTGGTCCTGGAACGGGACCCGGACGGCGGCTTCATCGCATCGGTCCCCGAACTCCCGGGGTGCCACACGCAGGGGGAGACCCTTGCCGAGGTCCGGGAGAACATCCGGGAGGCCATCGGGCTCTACCTGGAGAACGAAGACCTCGGCGTGCTACCCGAATTCATCGGGATCGAGCGCGTCGAGGTGGACGCGTGAGCCGGCTGCGGCCGCTTGAGTTCCGCGAAGTGCTTCGGCTCCTTAGCGACGCCGGCTTCCGCCCGGTCTCGCAGAGGGGAAGCCACCTGAAGTTGCGCCACCGGGACGGCCGGATCATCATCGTTCCCATCCACTCCGGGCGCCCCATCAAGGTCGGTCTTCTCCACCGCATCCTGCGCGATGCCGGAATCGACCTCCGCCGCCTTCGGTAAACCGCTTTGGCCGAACTCCAGGGAGCGGATCGGAAGTTCCCTGCAACGTGAGCTATTGGATTGGGTACTTTGCGTAGAGCATTGGAGTCTCACCGGTGCCCCTTCATCAAATCCCGCACGCCGTCAAGCACAATCCGCGTGTGCTTGACGTCCTCGGCGTTGTAAGCCTCGAGGTCCTCCTTGATTCCAGGGCGCGGGTGGCGCTTGTACGCCTGGTACATCTTGAGCGCCTGATAGCCGTCGCGCACTCGCAGGCGGGGCTTCTCGTAGCCGAAGTACTTGGCGACGGTGTCGGAGGAGAAGTTCTTGACCGGAAGGTAGACCCGCTGCGTCTCCGGGTTGCCGGTGAAGACGAGGTCGGTCTGGAGGTCGAACCAGTGCACCTTGCGGACCCAGTCGGTGGGCATGCGGTATCTGTCGCACGCCCGGCGGATCTGCAGGATGTCGCTGGAGTGGCCCCCCCACATGATGATGGTGGGGTCCTCGTCCTTCACCAGCTTCTGGAACCGCAGCACCATTTCCTCCTGTCCCTTGCGCTGGTGGTCGAACCACTGCTCGATGCGGCCCGACTTGTGCTCCAGGATGCCCCAGAGGAAGATCTCGCAAGCGGGGCCGTCGAACTCGAGGTCCACGTGGTAGATGGGCTCCTTGAGCTCGAAGATGCGGCTGTCGGCGGCGTAGACGACCGGCTTGCCCTTGGCGTGCGCCTCCGCGAAACCCTGGAGGAGCGGCAACTGGCCGAGGAAGCCGTCGTCGGTCTGGAAGACGGGGTGCTCCGCGAGCTTGGCGAGATCCGCCTTCCACAGTTTCTCGACGGTGTCGATGCCGGCGGCCTTGAGGCGGTCGGCGCGTCCCTGCTTGACCATGGGGAGGTCGGTGAGTTGGGCGCCGGCGGGGACCGCCTGGGGGGTCGGCAACGGCTCGGAGACCCGGGCCGTGTGGGATAAGGGTGGCGACACGGAGGCTACTTCGCCTTGACCGAGACCACGGTCTTGCCGCCTACTTTCTTCGCCGCCTTCTTGGCTTTCCCGGTCGCGGGCTCGAACGGTGCGGGGGCCT
>DATDQC010000156.1:0-2289 GCA_035292455.1 Thermoplasmatota archaeon | reverse complement strand
GGCCGCCGCGCTCGCCACCGCGGCTTGAACTCAGCGCACGCGGCGCTCCACGACGTCGAACCCCTCGGCACGTTTGGTGCGGCGGCCAAGAAGGACGAGAGCGGTGAACGCTCCCACGACGAGCGCGGTGATGGCCGAGGTGAGCCAGTTCACCTCGCGGCCGAGCAGGAAGACCAGGAGGAGGTTGCCGGCCACCGTGAGGAGGACCCCGAGCAGCATGGCCAGCCCGAGGAACCGGGCGGTGGAGGGCTCCCCCATGTCCTTCAGTATGTCCAGAGGGCCTTCAAGAGGATGGCGCCGACACCGACCAGGAGGGAGAAGATCAGGACCGCCACGGGCGGAATCTTGATCGAGGTCTCCTCCTCGGCATCGAAGTAGCGGATGAGGCCGGCCGCCGACTGGATGCCAGGTCCCTTCATCTTCTGGGCCACGACCTTACCTACGAAGGGGGGGTTCAAATCACCTTCGGCTGCGCGTCGGACCTAGCCGAACGTCAGGTGAGGCGCCAAGGCCTTCACCACGACCGGGTCCTCGACCACGGCGGCGAACTCCGCAACACTCCGCACGTTCTTGGCCTTGAGGCTCGCGGCGCGCCGCCTGCCGATGCCGGGGAGCGCCTCGAGCTCCTTGAGTTTGGCCGACGGGACGTGGAACGGGACGGGGACGCCGGTGATGCTGCGGTAGCCGTGGTCGGTGACGAGGATGTCGGTGAAGCGCTCGGTCGAGGTCTCGTACGGCACGCCGACGAGGAGGGCGTAGGAGGCGATCTGCCGGCCGTAGGTGATGCCGGGCTCGTTCTTCTCGAGGTAGACGTCCCGCATCAAGGTCCCCGACGGGACCACGGTCCGCAGGATGGCCTGGTCGAACTCCTCCCGCACCGCCTTCTTGTGCTTGATGAAGAGCCCCTTCAGTTTGGGGTCGATGGTCTTCTTCTGGCCGCGGATGGGAAGGAGCTGCCGGATGTTGAGGCGGCGGATGCGGAGCCCCGACTTCTTGAGGGCCATGAGCCAGCGCCAGTTGATGTCGTAGGTGGCGGCGGTCTCGCCGGGGAGCCCGTAGATGAGGTTGATGCCGGGGAGGCAGTAGGGGAGCCCCCGGGGGCCCCGCTCGCCCGACTCCTCGTTGAGGATGCGGATGGCGTCCATGGTCTGCTCCGCGGTGGCGTTGAGGTTGTTGGCTTCGTACACGGCGGGGTCGGCCGACTCCAGCCCCATGGCGGCGATGTTGCCGTCGCTGCCGTGCTCAACCAGGAGCCGGCAGATGGCGCGGCTCTCGTCGGGGTGGGTCGCGACGACGGCAGGGTTGCAGTTGTCGATGTGGAGGACCTTGCGGTTGGGGGCCGCGGCGGCCACACCCTCCAGCAGGCGGCGGGTCGCCTCGACGTTGGGCTTGGGCTCGTCGGTCTGGCCGACACCGATGGCCTTGTAGGTCCAGAAGCAGGACTGGCCGCCGAGGCGGAAGTGGCGCACCCCCTTGCGGTGCAGCACCTCGACCTCCTTGGCGATGTCCCCCTCGTCGCGGTACCACGGCTTGGTCTTGGCGTCCTTGCAGAAGCCGCAGCCGCCGGAGAGGTAGTGGACGCAGCCCAGGAAGGTGTCGATCTCCGCCATGAGGATGCCCGCCGCCATGTCGGGGTGCTGGTCCACGACCTCGGCTCCCGCGATGGCGTGGCGGTTCCACTCGTCCGTGGTCCGGAAGCGGTTCGCCACCGTCTTGCCCGCGAAGAGGTCGGCGATGGCGGCGTCGCCGTCGCGGGTGATGAGGTGGTCGATGTGGTCGTTGAGAGGTTTGGCACGGGTCGTAGCGTGCCCGCCCCCGCCGTCGGCGAACCCGAAGGCGGCGTTGGCCCCGAACAGGAGCCGTTCGCCCCGGAAGTCCATGAACAGGGTCGCCGCCTCGTTGTGCGTGATGGGGGTCCCGCGCAGGTACTTCCCCGGGACCACGCAGGAGGAGAGGACCGCGAGCGCGTCGCCCTTGAGCTCGCGCGGCTTGACGCGCAGGGCGTCAATGGTGTGGTACTCGACCTCCACGCCTTGGCTCAGCGCGGCGCCGGCGGCGTAGCGAGCGTGCGGGCTGATGTAAGGGGGGACCCCAAACGCAGAGGGCTCGTCGACGTAGCCGTCGACGAGGACCAACTTGGGCACGCTGGTTTCCAGTCTGGCTTCTCCTTAAGACTTGGGGTCGAGGCCTACGCCGTCACCGCATCCGTCTGGCGCTCCTTCATCCCAGACCTTCATCAAGGGGTCACCTCTTGGAAAATGGAGCCCACTCCATGCACAGCCGTCTCTG
>DATDQC010000155.1:0-2861 GCA_035292455.1 Thermoplasmatota archaeon | reverse complement strand
AGGTCGGGCACGAGAACGTCTACCTCGTCCACACCAGCCTGGTCCCCGTCGTCGGGGCGGTGGGGGAGCAGAAGACCAAGCCGACGCAGCACACCGTGCGCGACCTCAAGGGGATCGGCCTGCACCCCGACATGATCGTCTGCCGCAGCACCGAGCCGCTGGCCCCTGAGATCCGCGAGAAGATCGCGCTCTTCTGCGACGTCGACGAGTCGGCGGTCATCTCGGCGCACGACGCCCGCAGCATCTACGAGGTCCCCCTCATCCTCGAGGACCAGGGGGTGGCCGAGACCATCCTCGAGCGCTTCGGGATGAAGGCGCCCCGCGCCGACCTCTCGCCGTGGCAGAACCTCGTCGAGCGAGTCCTGCAACCGAGCCATGAGGTCACGGTGGCCTTCGTCGGCAAGTACACCAACCTCTCCGACAGCTACCTCTCCATCAACGAGGCGCTGCGGCACGCCGGCGCCAAGCTCGACACCCGGGTCAAGATCGAGTACATCGAGGGGGAGGAGTTGGAGTCCCACGACGACGAGGCGTGGCGCAAGGTGCGCGACGCCGACGCCATCCTGGTGGGGCCGGGGTTCGGCAGCCGTGGCACGGAGGGGAAGATCCGGGCGGTCAACCACGCCCGCGAGAACCTGGTGCCCTTCCTTGGCATCTGCCTCGGGTTCCAGCTCGCCATCGTGGAGTTCGCCCGCTTCGAGTGCGGCCTCAAGAACGCCAACTCCACCGAGATGGACGTCAACACCCCGCACCCCGTCATCACCATCCTCCCCGAGCAGTACGAGATCCAGAACCTCGGCGGGACGATGCGGCTCGGGGCCTACGACTGCGCGGTCCTCCCCGGCACGGTGGCGCGCGACCTCTACGGCAAGGAGAGCATCACGGAGCGCCACCGCCACCGCTACGAGATGAACCCCGACTACATCGCCCGCATGGAGGAGAAGGGGATGGTCTTCAGCGGACGAATGCCGGAGCGGCCCATCATGGAAATCATGGAACTGCCGCGCGACATGCACCCCTACTTCATCGGCGGCCAGTTCCACCCCGAGTTCAACTCCCGCCCCAACCGACCCGGGCCGCTCTTCGTGGGCCTCATCCAGGCCGCCCTCAAGCAGAAGGGCATTTTGACGGAAGGGCCGGAGCCAGTGGCAGCGGCGTAGCGAGGCGGAGCCGAGCGAAGCGCTGCCACGGACTCCGGGCCGCTTGCGGCCCGGACGAAGTCGCAGCCGCGTGAGCGAAGCGAGCACGGGTGCGACTTGAGCAAGCCGGCCGAAGGCCGGCTGGCGAGGTTGCGGAGGCGTAGTGAGGCGGCGTCGGCTTAATAGGGGGGCTTTCCTGGCCCGACCGTGGACGAGAAGGAGTACCTGACCCTGCTGCGGGAGGCGCACGCCCACGTCCCCAAGAACGTCGGCAACAAGGAGCGCTGGAAGCTCCCCAAGACGGAGGTCGTGGTGGAGGGGCGCATGACGTTCCTCAGGAACTACCGCGCCATCCTCGACTCGCTGCGGCGCGAGGAGCCCCACGTCACCAAGTTTCTCCTCTCCAACGTCGGCACCGCCGGCTCCCTCGACGGCGACCGCCTGAGCTTCACCGGCAAGGTCCCCGAGGCCAAGGTGACCGCGGTGCTCGCGGACTACGTCGAGACCTTCGTGCGCTGCAACGAGTGCGGCGCCCCCGACACCCACCTCGAGAAGGACGGCCGCGTCACCCTCCTCAAGTGCGAGGCGTGCGGCGCCAGGAAGCCGGTCAAGGTCCGCAAGGCGCGCGCCGTGGACACCCGGTTGCGGGAAGGGGCGGTCCTCGAGGTCAAGCTCACCCACCCCGGCCAGCGCGGCGAGGCCAAGGCGGAGGCGATGGGGTACGTCTTCGTCGTCCCGGGCGGGAAGGTCGGCACCACGGTCTGGGTCAAGGTCAACAAGCTCGCGGGCAAGATGGCCTTCAGCGAGCTCACGGTCGCGCCGAAGGCGTAGGGGTGTTCGGGGCCCGCCGGGTCTCTAGAGGGAACGGAGCCACGCGATCTCTTTCTTCCACGACTCCGGCCCTTCCGGGGTCTCCAGGACTCCGAGCCGGTCCTTGAAGCGGGCGTCGCGCATGAGGACGCGGAAGAACGGCTTCCCGAGGTGGCCCTCCCCGACGGTGTCGTGGCGGTCCACGCGGGAGGCGCAGGGCTGCTTGGAGTCGTTGAGGTGGAAGGCGACGAGGTTCCCAAGCCCGATGGCGGAGTCGAAGGCGTCCCAGACGCCGTCGTAGCCCTTGAGCCAGTCGTGGCCGGAGGCCCAGGCGTGCTGGGTGTCCACCGTGACCCCGGTGCGCTTGGCGTCGCCCACGGCGTCGAGAATGCGGCCGATCTCCTCCCACGTCGTCCCCACGTTGGTGCCCTGCCCCGCCGCGTTCTCGAGCACGAGGCGGCAGCGGAACCCCTTGCTCTCGTCGAGGGTCTTCCGCATCGAGTCCGCGATGCGGTCGAGGCAGGTGTTGCGGACCTTGCGGTCGTCCCGCAGCTTCTTGTCCTCGTGGAGGTGGCTGCCGGGATGGAAGTTGAGGTAGGCGATGCCGAGCGCCTCGCTGCGGCGGTATTCGTCGAGGAACGCCTTGCGGCTCGCCTCGCGCTTGCCGGCGTCGGGGTTGCCGAGGTTGATGAGGTAGGAGTCGTGCACCATGTTGGGACCGACCTTCGCCGCGGCGACGGCGTCGCGGAACGTCTTGGCGTCGGCCTCCGTCATCGGTTTCGCCGTCCATTGGCGCTGGTTCTTGCAGAAGATCTGCATGGCGTCGCCGCCGATGGCCAGGCACTCCGCCACCGCGTTGTGGAGCCCCCCGGCGATGGAGTTGTGGGCCCCCAGCCTCACGTCACGCACGCC